>NZ_JBFNFG010000010.1:0-65480 GCF_040888305.1 Streptococcus fermentans
AGATGTTAGCTTTTATTCAACCCACTACAGTTGACAAAGAGCCAAAAAAAGGAGAAGCTGAGTTCTCCTTTTTTATATTCTTATTTTTCAGTCAAAGCTGCAAGTCCTGGAAGAACTTTACCTTCAAGAAGTTCCATTGAAGCGCCTCCGCCCGTACTAATCCATGAGAACTTGTCTGCACGACCAAGGTTGATAGCTGCGGCAGCTGAGTCACCACCACCGATGATTGATTTAACGCCTGGTTGTTTCACGATAGCGTCCATCACACCGATTGTACCAGCTTGGAAGTCAGGGTTTTCAAATACACCCATAGGTCCATTCCATACAACTGTTTTAGCACCAGTCAAAGCTTCGTCAAATTTAGCGATAGATTTTGGACCGATATCCAAACCAAGGAATCCTGGATCTACTGCTTCACCTTCAGTGTCTTTCACTTCAGTGTAGTCTGCAAATGCATTAGCTTCTTTTGAGTCAACTGGCAAGATCAATTTGCCGTTTGCTTTTTCAAGAAGAGCTTTCGCAACATCCAATTTATCTTCTTCTACAAGTGAGTTACCGATTTCGATACCTTGTGCTTTGTAGAATGTATAAGTCATACCACCACCGATAAGAACTTTATCAGCTTTTTCAAGCAAGTTTTCGATAACACCGATCTTATCTGAAACTTTTGAACCACCAAGGATAGCCACGAATGGACGTTCTGGAGCTTCAACAGCTTCTTGGATGTATGCAATTTCGTTTTCAAGAAGGAATCCAGCAACTGCTTTTTCAACGTTTGCTGAGATACCAACGTTAGATGCGTGTGCACGGTGAGCAGTACCGAATGCATCGTTTACGAAGATACCATCTCCAAGTGATGCCCAGTATTTACCAAGTTCAGGATCGTTTTTAGATTCTTTCTTACCGTCAACATCTTCAAAACGAGTGTTTTCAACCAAAAGAACTTGTCCATCTTCAAGAGCGTTGATAGCTGCTTCCAATTCAGCACCACGAGTTACACCTGGAAGGAATGTAACTTCTTGACCCAATTTAGCAGCCAAGTCAGCAGCAACAGGAGCAAGTGATTTACCAGCTTTGTCTGCTTCCTCTTTTACACGTCCAAGGTGAGAGAAGAGGATTGCACGTCCACCTTGTTCAAGGATGTACTTGATAGTTGGAAGAGCTGCAGTGATACGGTTGTCATTAGTAATCACGCCATCTTTTACAGGAACGTTGAAGTCAACACGAACGAGAACTTTTTTCCCTTTCAACTCAACGTCTTTAACAGTCAATTTTGCCATTTGGAAAGACTCCTTAATTTTTTTTACGTGTTAATTATATCACAAAATCAATAAAAGAGATAGCAAAACCTTAAACTTTTATCCACAACAATTTTTCTCGATTAATTCAGGACAGTGCCTTGTAACTACGACAGAATACTCTACCATTTTTATTCTCCTCCCCTATACAAAAAGATTTGACCCTTAAAAGTCAAATCTTTTTATTATATGAAGTCAGTGTTAGATACACTCTCTATCTTAATCTTCTTTTTTCTTTTGAGCGAGTAGTCCAAAGCCACCTAGAACTCCGACCAAGCCAAGGGCTAGGAGGTTTGCATCTACTTCTGCACTTGTATTTGGAAGTTGTTTTCCTTCAGTCTTTTCAGCTTGTGCTTGTGCTTCTGTTTTTGCTGGTTCTTGCTTCGCCACTTGGCTTACTTGAACTGACGCAACGGATGTTTCAGTTTTAGGTTCTGTTTTTGTAGTTTCCTTCTTAGTATCTTGAGTCGCTGGAGCAGGTGTAATTGGTCTGTCACCTGGTACTTTAACTACTTTTGTACCGACTTCAACAATTTCAGTTACGGCTTCCTTGAGAACTTCTGTCCCCTTAAGACTGCGATGTCCTTCAGAATCAATCTCTACAAGGTTTCTACGAAGGCCTGCAACTCCTACTTGAACCAAGCGACGTTCTCCTACTGGGAGGCTAGGATTTACTCGTTCTTCATGTCCATAGGCAAGAACTTCTTCTTCCACAACCAAGCTTGGTTTCTTAACTTCTAAGACTTTTGGACCGTCAAGCGGTTGAGTGCTACTTTCAATCTTAGTACCAACCTCAGTAATCTCTGCCACTGCTTCCTTGACGACTTCTGTCTGAAGAAGAGTACGGTTGCCTTTGGCATCCACTTCAATCAAATGACGGATTTGTCCTTCTGCACCAGCCTGAACGAGACGTCGTTCACCCAACAAGAGGTCTCCTGACGGACGTTCTTGACGCTCGAAGGCTTGAGTTTCTGTCTCAACCACTAATTCAGGTAGTGCTTCAACTGTTGGCGCAGTTTCTCCTTCTTCTAAGCTACCTACATGATGGCTTTCTTTAACAAGGAGTTTTTTATTGAGTTCTTCCTTGAGGTTGGCAAATGCTTCTGGACTTGGATTTGTTGAGCCAATAAGAGTTTCTGCTTGAGCGATGATTGGATCGTCTGCATTTTTCTCACGAACTTTTCCTAGAAGAGTTTCAAGCTCTTCCTTAGCTGTTTGATAAAGCTGTACACCATTCAAGTCAGAACCTGCTTGTTTCAAGTCATTCAAGGCTTGGTTGACTGCTTCTTGACTAGCATCGTGGTTTTCTAAGATGGCTTTTGCTGCATCAAGCTTCTCAGCAAGAGCTGCTTGTTTTGCTGCATCAGCAAATGTATAAGCTATTGTTTCTTTGCGTCCTTGAGCAGATGTGATTTCTTGTTTCAGATATTCGTCGTTAATGGTTGCCTTAGGTGATACTAGAACATCAAAGTCGACAGTTTGTCCTTGATAGTGTAACTGAAGTTTTTGACGGCCTGTTTTTTGAGCATCATAGCCTGTAATTTCGACTCCTTGGTCTGTAAAGTTATGTTCAGTCTCCGTTTCATCATCATACAAGACCTTGAAACGTCCTTCTGATAAGTCCAGAGCATCACCTACCAAGTAATCAATTTTCGGTTGTTTGCTAATATACAAGGCTGCGACTTCTTTTGGACCAGCTTCTTCACCGGTCACTTGAACCTTAAAGCTACCTGCAACAGGTAGACCAAGATAGGCTACTGTCAACTCTTGTTCGCCATGGTGGTGAGCATCGTAGCCATTAACAGTAACACCTGCATGACTAAGGTTGATGACTTCGTCTGCTTCTTCACCCTCATATTTAACACGGAGAAGACCACCTTTAAGATTCAATTCCTCACCATCTTGGTAACTTGTCTTTTTAGGTGCTACTTCTAGACTGACAGCCTTAATCTTTCTCTCATCCTGAGGAATCGTTACAGCAAGGGTATTACTGATTTCTTTACCTGGCAATTGTGTACGGTAGTAAAGAAGGTTCGGACGTTTTTCAAAGCTTAATGGATCTGTTGCTAAATCCCCTCCAACTGCTGTATTTAAGGTAGCGATTGGAGTTTGTGAATCTGCCTTGTCATAAACTGTGATGGTTGCCCCAGCAGGAACTTCTGAGAATCCAAGCTGAATCTTATTGTCCGTTAGGACACGCGCTGCCACTTTAGCCATTGGAATGTTTTGACTCTCCGTATCAAGAGCTTCATACATCTTCCAGTTGTAGATACGGATAGCTTTCCATGGTGTTCCATTGTCAGACGTGATGACGTTCAAGCGCCAGTCTTGCGCAGTGATTGGGCTATCAAGGGTGATATCCGAAACATGGGCTTTATTGCCACGAACAGCTTTAGCTAGTTTCCATTCGCCTGCTTCATCTTTGTAGTAAAGGTCAAAATCTTTGGTGTTCATCAAGCCATCATTAACAGACTCTCCACCAGCTCCTGCGTGGTCCATAACCCATCTAACAACACGGCGTGGTTGTGTCAAACGGATATCAACGCTACCACTCAATTGAGCAGAAGACCATTTGTCAGATAGACTGGTGATGGTCCCATTCAACATACCTTCGATACCTTCTCCGCCTTCTGTATCTGGGAAGGTACTTCCGATAACAGTAGCCCCTGGAACGATATTTTCTGCAAGAGGTCTTGGAAGGCTGGTATCTTGGACAGTCATTCCCCACTCGAGGTTTGTAGTTGCTGCTTCAGAGCGAAGTCCGTTCTTACCGACTGCGACAACCTTCAACTCCTGACCAGTACCAGTTGCACTAGATGAACGGCTAACTTTTGGTAGGTAGATCGTAGTGGCAGATGAGCCTGTCAATAGGCGCCAAGCATCGCCATCCTTCTCATAAACTTCATAGAAATCAGCATCTTTATTTCCAGTAAATTGGACAATGGCTTCTGCTTCTTGAGCATTTTTCAGGGATTGTTTAGCTACTTTAAGAGCTGTTGGTGCTTGAGGAGCCTCTTGATTATCTGTTACAGTCAACTCACCCAAGTTAAATTGATATCCCTTAAGGGCAGCAGTATTTTCAAAAGTAAGTTTGATACCGTAAATGGTCTGACCTGCCAAGGCGCTCAAGTCAAATTCGTCTTTTGTCCAATCGTCGGATAGAGTCAGTTCTTTACGAGAATTCTCACCACCATAAGTATAATTTTTCTGAGTCGCAAACTCTACATAAACCTTGCTTCCCTTACCACCCTTATGGGCAACCCGAAGTTTTGTTTTATCCGTTACTTCCAGTTTTGTAGAGTAGAGACGAACATCTTGGTTGGTATTTTCGGCTAAATCACCCGCAAATTTGAGTGAATTTCCGCCATTGTAGGCATCTTCAAAGTCATAGTCAGCTTGGAGTTTAGCAGCTGAAGATGTTTGCCACCATCGCCATGTAGGCAAGATACCTGATACAGAACGATAGTTCCATTCAGAATCCTTGGAAACTTTACCGTCCACAAACCATTTTTTACCATGTCCTGTGTTAAAGGATGTTGTAAAGCTACGGCCTACTGCTGGTGTACGGTCAGCTACGAGGTTAGCAATCCCGTACCAGTCCTTGTCATCTGGTTTTTGACCAGTTGGATCTCCTTGGTAACCTGTGAAGAAGATATTTTCATTCTTATGATAGTCTTCACCTGTTTTCCCAAGACTCGTGATAGTATCTGGGGCAAAAAGTCCAAGTGATAAGCGAAGTTTGCCATTCTCATCAAAAAGGGCATCCCATTTCACTTTTGTCTTGTAAGAACCACCTTGTTGCAATTCCAAACCTGCAAAAACATCATACTGACTGCGTTCTAGCCATTTGGCCATAGCTACAGAGTAATCATTTTTCTCTTTCGTCCAGTTAAAGTTGGCAAAGAAGTGATCTGCAGGAACCTTGTCTCCTTCTTTTTGCATGAATGGATAGTTGTATTCACCAAGTCCATCTTCGTGATAACGACCATATTCATAGGTCATGGCATCGTACCAAGAATACTTGACAGGATGGTTGACTTTGGCAGCATATTCCTTGGTATAAAGCATGAAGTCACGCATCTTCTTACCAAGAGGCGTTACGATATCTCCTGTTGTTTCTTGGTTAATAAAGTAACCATCAAATCCATAATACTTAGCCAAATCAACTAACTTACGAGCTATAGGGAAAGTACCGTCTTCATCTTGTTGAAGAGCAGCAGCAAATTTTTCTTGGTCTGCAATGCTATTTGACCAGTTGAAGAATAGGGTACCCAATACAGGAACACCATTACGGTGACCAGCATCAATCACGTCTGGAGTTGGGACAAGTCCTTCCCAGAAGACCATTGAATTCAAGTATTGCCAGTAGTCAAAAGCGTAAGCTTTAAACTCTTCACCACCTACAGAAGCGTGGTCTTTAGCCTTAGAGTTAGTGTTAGCAAGAGCTTCAACCTTAGCGTCCTTATTAGCTTTTTCATTGATGACATGACCGCGATAACGCTTAGCCAATTCTACTGAAGAGCGGTTAATAGCGTCATCTTCACGGGCACCTGGTTCCCATTTCAACAGGTCTTCCCAGGTGTCAAACTTAATTTCTTTTGGTCGAAGACTTTTTTCTTCTTTCTTAGGAACGTCAGCGACAGTCGCTTTTTCTTCAGCCTTATTTTCTGTAGTTGCAGGCGTTTCTTCAGCCTTAGGAGTTTCAGCAGCTGGGCTAGTTGCTTCCTTATCAGCTGCAGTCAATTGATCCAAACTTGGTTTCTCTTCTGAAACAGGCTGCTCGCTTGCCTTATCTTCCGTTACTTCCAGCTCCTTCAATACTTCTGGTACTGGTGTAGTTGCTTCTGCTGGAGTAGTGGTTGACGGTTGCTCTGAAGCTACTGCTGTAGTTGTTGCCCCATTTTCTGGAACGACAGACTCTTCAGCCAAAGCTGGACCTGCAAATAGAACTGAACCAATCATCAATGAGCAGGCACCCACTGACAATTTTCGAATACTATAGCGACAATGTTTTTCAAAAAATGGATTCTTCATCTTTTTCTCCTTTGACTTTCCATAAAAAGTAAGCGCTTTATTTTTGAATTAAAAAAGTAGCTGTTCCAAAAATAAACAGAACAGGTCATTTTTATTTTACGATATTTATAAATAGAGTCAATACTCATCCTAAAATATCTATAAAGGGGTGAATAAATGATATAAATTAGACAATCATCTGCCATTTTTCGAATAAAAACAACATTTTTCTCAAAAAAGAGCATTTACTACTTGTTAGATTTACTTTTATTCTTTAAAATAGAATGGGAGAAATTCCGCGATTATTTTTCGGAGGAAAAAGAGAATGTCCATTAATTGGCAGGAAATTATTTTTCACTTTTTAGGTGGTCTGGGACTATTTTTGTATAGTATCAAGACCATGGGAGACGGTTTGCAACAAGCAGCTGGAGATCGTCTTCGATATTACATTGACAAATATACCAGCAATCCTTTCTTTGGAATTTTAGTTGGAATTGGAATGACTGCCCTGATTCAATCGAGTTCAGGTGTTACAGTTATTACAGTTGGTCTGGTTAGTGCTGGACTATTGACCTTGCGTCAGGCTATTGGGATTGTCATGGGGGCCAATATTGGAACAACCGTCACCTCCTTTATCATAGGATTTAAATTGGGAGACTATGCTTTACCGATGCTCTTTATCGGAGCTGTCTGCCTCTTCTTTACCAAAAATCGCTCGATAAACAATATCGGACGAATCCTCTTTGGTGTCGGTGGTATCTTCTTTGCCCTCAATCTTATGAGTGGTGCCATGGAACCCCTGAAGGATTTACAAGTCTTTAAGGACTACATGGTAGAACTGAGTAAAAACCCAATCCTAGGTGTCTTTGTCGGAACAAGTTTAACCCTTCTGATTCAAGCCTCCTCAGCGACCATCGGAATTCTACAAAATCTCTATGCTAGCAATCTGATTGACCTTCAAGGAGCTCTACCAGTTCTCTTTGGGGATAACATCGGAACTACCATCACTGCTATTATCGCTTCTTTAGGTGCGAATATTGCAGCCAAACGTGTGGCAGCAGCCCATGTTGCCTTCAACGTTATCGGAACTGTGATCTGTATTATCTTCCTGGTTCCATTTACATCTTTAATCCAATGGTTTGAGAGTTTCTTAAATCTGGCTCCAGAAATGACCATCGCCTTTGCCCACGGAACCTTCAACATTACAAACACAATCATTCAATTCCCATTCATCGGTGCCTTGGCTTACTTTGTTACTAAGCTAATCCCTGGTGAAGACGAAGTTGTTAAATACGAACCTCTTTACCTGGATGAACAACTCATCAAGCAAGCTCCTTCTATCGCCCTAGGAAATGCTAAGAAAGAACTCTTGCACCTAGGAAACTATGCTGTTAAAGCATTCGACCTTTCTTACGACTACATTATCAATCCTAATGAAAAAGTCGCAGAAAAAGGACACAAGACTGAAGAAGCTATCAATACAATCGATGAGAAATTAACTCGCTACCTCATTAGTCTATCTAGTGAAGCATTGAGTCAAAAAGAGAGTGAAGTCTTGACAAACATCCTTGACTCTTCTAGAGACTTGGAACGTATCGGCGACCACGCGGAAGCCCTGCTTAATCTCAACGACTACTTGCAACGCAAGAATGTTCAATTCTCTAGCTCAGCCCTAGAAGAATTGGAAGAGATTTACCGTCAAACAAGTGAATTTGTTAAAGATGCTCTTGAGAGTGTTGAAAATAATGATCTTGAAAAAGCTCAAGCTCTTGTTGAACGTCATGAAGCCATCAACAAGATGGAACGCGTCCTTCGTAAGACCCATATCAAACGCCTCAACAATGGCGAATGTTCTACCCAAGCAGGGGTCAACTTTATCGACATCATTTCACACTACACTCGTGTATCAGACCACGCTATGAACCTTGCTGAAAAGGTTTTAGCTGAACAAATCTAAGAGCCAAGAGAGGCTGGGACAAAAGTCCTAGCCTCTCAATTTTCTTTGGATTGTCGAGCAAGACGCAGTGGTTGAGTGGGCTCTCCTACGCTGAGTTCATCAGCTTTTACAGCCCGACTCAACTGTGCGGAGGTGGGACGACGAACTCGAATTCTAACGAATTACCGATTTCTGTCCCACTCTCTTTTCATCTCCTAATCAATAATTGCTTTTCTACCATATAAAAAATGCTTTGATTCACAATGGAATCAAAGCATTTTAAAGAGCTCTCCAATCATAATGGAAGAGGCAGCTGCACCCTTGTACCTAGCTTCTTCTTTTATGATGAAGCGGGCAAGATTGACTAACCCTGGTGCTGGTGTTTTGGGGTTCTTGAGAAGTTCAAGAGTAACCAAACCTGACAAACGCACCGCTAGCAAGCGCTCATTCGTGCTCGGCAACTGTTTCGCAGTTTCTAGGAGTGCAGCCACTAAATCCTCACTCAAATTTTGACGGGCATGATTGTAAAGGTCCCGTATCAAGGTTTCTAGGTTTGGTTCTTCCATACCTGTCACCTCCATCTTTTCAGTTTAATAATTTTTGATCAAGTCTATAGTAGAGCGATCCAATTTTTTCACCAAGGCTTGTAAGAAGGCTTGTGCTTCAAGGAAATCATCCATGGCATAAAGTGTTTGATGAGAGTGGATATAACGCGCACAAACACCGATTGTTGTTGATGGTACACCACCATTTTTCAGATGAGCTGCTCCTGCATCTGTACCACCTTTTCCACAGTAGTATTGGTACTTGATTCCAGCTTCTTCAGCAGTTGTCAAAAGGAAGTCCTTCATACCTGGGAGAAGCAAGTGACCTGGGTCATAGAAACGAATCAAGGTTCCATCACCAATCTTACCTTGACCACCATAAACATCACCTGCTGGTGAACAGTCTACAGCAAGAAATACTTCTGGATCAAATTTTGTTGTTGATACGTGGGCACCACGAAGTCCAACCTCTTCTTGGACGTTAGCCCCAAGGTAAAGTTCATTTCCTAGTTTTTGACCTGACAAGTTTTCAGCCAACTCGCTGACCATGAGAACTCCATAACGGTTATCCCAAGCTTTGGAGATGATATTTTTTTCATTGGCAGTTAGGATTGCGCTACTATCTGGCACGATTGTGTCCCCAGGACGGATACCAAAACTTTCAGCTTCTGCCTTATCCACAAAACCACCATCAAAAACGATATCTGAAATAGCTGGCATAGTTGGACCACCTGTGCCTCGAGTCAAATGTGGAGGAACTGAACCTGAAATGACTGGAATTTCACGTCCTTGGCGAGTAAAGAGTTTAAAACGTTGGCTGCTAACAACCATTGGATTCCAACCACCAATGCTGACTACTCGGAAGGTCCCGTCTGGCTTGATTTCGCTAACCATAAAGCCTACTTCATCCATGTGAGATGCCACCAAGACGCGTGGAGCATTTTCAACTTCTGAGTGTTTAACCCCAAAAATGCCACCCAAGCCATCCGTTACTACTTCATCCACATGAGGTGTTAGTTTCTCACGAAGATAAGCGCGGACAGGTGCTTCATGACCTGAGATAGCAGAAAGTTCTGTTACTTCTTTGATTTTAGAAAATAATGTTGTCATTTCTATCCCTTCTTTCTTTCAACCATTTTACCACTTTTTATAGGAGAAAGGTAGTGGAAATCGATATTTCACCAAGCAAATTACTCCTTGAAACAAAAAGAGAGTGGGACAGAAATCGGTAAGTCGTTAGAATTCGATTTCGTCGTCGCACCTCCGCTCAGTTGAGTCGGGCTGTAAAAGCTGATGACATCAGCGTAGTAGAGCCCACTCAACCACTGCGTCTTGCTCGACAATCCAAAGACAATTGAGAGGCTAGGACTTTTGTCCCAACCTCTTTTTATTCTGTATTTCTCTTTAAAGAAAAGTGGTCTGGTACTGGATCCTTACCTGTTTCAGACCAGGGGTGACAACGTAATATCCTAGCCAAGCCCATGAATACACCCTTAAATCCATGCTTTTCAATAGCCTGAATCATGTAATTTGAACAAGTAGGCTCAAAGCGACAAGAAGGTGGGAAGGCGGGTGAGATAAAGCGTTGGTAAAAGCGCACAGGCGCTATTAAAATTTGTTTTATCATTTGTTATTTGTTACAGCCATGGTGTGTAGTTGACTGATTTCTTTTTTGTTAAGACGACGGGATTCACCTGGACGAAGTCCTGTCAAATCTAGATGTCCAAAACGTGTCCGAGACAATTTATCCACTTGGAGCCCAACTGCTTCAAACATCTTTTTAACCTGATGGTTACGCCCTTCATGAATGGTTAACTGCACAACTGAACGATTCTTAACTGGGTCCACTTTAAGAATCTCATAAACAGCTGGCTTGGTTTTCTTGCCATCAATCTCAAGGCCACGAGTCAAGGGACGAAGATTTTCTTTATTAGCAATCCCTTTCACACGCGCGACATAGACCTTGTCGATCTCATTACGAGGGTGAATCATTTCATCTGTAAAATCACCATCATTGGTCAAAATCAGAACACCTGATGTATCCCAGTCCAAACGCCCTACAGGGTAGATACGCTCTTTCACATTGGGCAAAAGATCGACAACCGTCTTGCGCCCCTTGTCATCTGTCACACTGGAAATGACACCGCGTGGTTTGTTAAGCAGATAATAGACCTTTTCTTCGTTGTAGATGGGTTGACCTTCAACTTCGACCTTATCACCAGACTTGATGATCGTTGCTAGTTCACGCACCACCTGGCCGTTGACCGTCACCAAGCCTTGCTTGATCAGCTCTTCTGCTTTTCTCCTACTGGCCACACCTGCGTGGGCAATATACTTATTGATTCTCATCTTCTTCTATCCTTTCACCAAATAATTGGCTTTCTTGTGCTTGAATGTCAAGCTCATCAATCACGGGCAATTCTTCCAAATGGTTAATACCCATGTAATCTAAGAAATAATCCGTCGTTACATAGAGATTAGGACGTCCAAGAACTTCTTTTTTCCCATCTTCTCGTATCAAGTCAAAGGCCTGTAACTTAGCCAAGGCCCCACTCGAATTAACCCCACGGATAGCATCGATTTCTATACGTGTGATAGGCTGCTTGTAGGCAATGATGGACAAAGTTTCAAGCGCAGCCCGAGATAAACTCTGGTTGATGGGCGCCTTAGAATATTCTTTCAAAATAGCTGCAAATTGAGGTTTGGTTACCAATCTGTAGGCACCACCTGTCTCGATCAGGGCCAGACTAGAATCCTGATCTTTTTCATACTTTTTGGCTAATTTTTCAAGACTCTGCTGAACCCCTGTTGGTGGTAGCGATAAGAGTTCTGCCAACTGACTAGCCCTAATCCCATCTTCACCCGCTACAAACAAGAGCGCTTCTATTTCTGCTAAAGTACTCATATTCCCTCTCTATCAAGCCTAACTGGGCTCTACTTGATTTTCCTCATTCTTTTTCATGAGATAGATATCTCCAAAACTCTCTTTTTGAATCAAGAAAATTTCTTGGGTTTTAATCAACTCCAAGGTCGCTAAAAAGAGTGTAATAACCTCTTGTAAATCCTTGGTTTCTTTAAACAAATCTTGCAAGCATAATTGCTCACCTTCAACCAAGGAGTCTCGGACGATAACCATCATATCTTCAATCTTGTATTCATCGCGTAAAATGGTTGTATGACTTTTGGAAAATTCTTCTTTTTTCTTAGCTAACAAAGTTGAAAAGACTAAGAAAAGATCGATG
Source organism: Streptococcus fermentans (assembly GCF_040888305.1). NCBI lineage: Bacteria > Bacillati > Bacillota > Bacilli > Lactobacillales > Streptococcaceae > Streptococcus > Streptococcus fermentans. The sequence continues at coordinate 12,035 of NZ_JBFNFG010000010.1, forward strand.
GTGGTCTTATCATGCACAAGTTCTGCATCCTCATAAATCAACTCAGTCGGTGCTTTTGAGTAATATTGAGCTCTTTCTTGGTGCTTGGCTTCCAAATGCTCACCCAAGAGTTTAAACTTACGGTATTCTTCGATCTGAGAAAGGAGGTCCTGCTCTAGGTCATCCTCTATATCTGTTACTTCTGCAACCTTTGGCAAGAGTTTACGACTTTTGATCAGCATCAGTTGACTAGCCATCACCATATATTCACCTGCTACTTCTAAACGCATGGCTTGTAAGGTCGATATGTAGGCTAGATATTGCTCGATAACCTCTGTAATCGGTACATCATAGATATCCATCTGGTACTTAGAAACCAAGTGCAAGAGCAGGTCCAAAGGTCCTTCAAAATCTTTTAATTTAATATCCATTATCTATATTTTTCTAAGGTTAGGACTGTCTTTAAGCCCAACTTTTTGGCGATTTCGTACAAGTCAACCTTTTCTTCGATTTGTCTTAGTATAAACTGTTCCCTTAACCCTTGAGCAGATAATTCAGGAAAACCCTTTTCTTTTAAAAAGGATTCTAGCTGGCGAAAGGCCCATTGGCGAGAGTAGGATTTACCAGCCCGTTCAAAGAGATAGGTCTGGTCCATCAAGGGTTTCAACTCAGCAAGCAAGGGAGTAGGAAGACTCAGAATTCTTTGTTGAGAAGCTTTATTGATTCTCAACACTTGAAAATCTAGGTTCACATCACTCGTTTTTAAGGCTAGAATTTCACTAGGCAAGAGGCCCAACTCTGTTATCAATAAGGCTATCAAACGCCCTTCTGGAAAAGAACTTTCTTGCCAAAAAGAACTCAAGTCTAAAAGTTCTGACTTATCTTGCTTTTTCTCAGCCTGTTTCGGCAATTCTAAACGATAAAAGTTGCCAATCTTTCCTTTCTGGTATAAAAAGTAAAGAAATTGGTTGCAAGCAGAAACCTTACGCTTTTGGGCACTAATTTTAAACTTAGATAGTTGAGCTTGGTAGATTTTTAAACTTGTGTCAGAAATTCGTTCTCCAATAAGATCTAAAAACTGCTCCAAGTCATATTTATAAGACTGTTTAGAATTACTAGATAGATTTTGCTTTTCTTCTAAAAATGCTGAAATTCCTTCTCTCATTTGCTTCGAATCTCATATTCCTTACTAAAGTCATGCAAGAGAGCATTGACAGCCTTTAGGATTGATTTCCGTGTGATAATGCCTTGGAAGATACCATCCTTGTCAACGACTGGTAGGAAAGACTCATCCACTAACTTATGCAAAACATCCGTCAGTGTATAGTCTGGACTGACAACTGCTACGTCCTTCTTGGTCATATGCACGATATCCGTATCTGCCATAGCTTCCTGACTCAAGTCCTGCTCCATCTGGTAGGCCAGAATGTCTCTAAGTCCAATGGTTCCGACAAATTCTTTCTCATCAGTCACTACTGGCACTCTGGTATAGGTCATCTGGCTAAGGAGGAGAATTGCATGATCTGCATTGTGGCTATCAATGAGTACAGCCAAATTTTCAGCAGGAGTTAAAAAGGTTTCCTCTTGCTCCAGTAAAAACTGTTCAAATTCTTTGGCAATCATCGAGCAAACTCCTTGGATAAGCCTGGATAGACCTCATGGTTCCGTGTCAAAAAGTCCACTTTAAAGTAGCTATCATCAATCTCCACACGGGCATAGAGACATTCTCTGATAGTTCCACGTGGTTGACTGATAGAACCAGGATTTAGGAAGAGGGTCTTCCCTTCCATCCAAGCATTTGGAACATGCAAGTGCCCATAAAGACAGATATCTGCATCTTCCTCTTGAGCCCAAAAATCAAGCTTTTGGAAATTGAAGTTAATATCAAACAAATGTCCATGAGTCTGGATAATCTTGGTAGGACCCAGTTGAGTCACCAAACGTTCTGGATAGTCTGAATAAAAGTCCATGTTTCCTCTGACTACCTGGATTCCTTCCCAGAGTGGTGAATCCGGGCGAAGTTCCGAGTCACCATCGTGAAAAATAGCATCGACTTTCCCAAGATAGCGGTCACGGATTTCTTCTACAATCAAGCTATCTCCGTGGGAGTCACTCATTACAATGATGGTTTGCTTTGCCATGATGGAAATACCTCCAAAAGTTTCTTAACGGCTAAGGCACGGTGGGATTGACTATTTTTTTCTTCGAGGGTTAATTCAGCTGATGATTTGCCTGTTTCTCCTACTAAGAAGAGTGGATCATAACCAAAACCATTTTCACCCTTAGGTTCAAAGTTAATGTAGCCTGGCCAGTCAGCTTCGACAACCAAGCTTTCCTTACCTGGGCTAGCCACGACCAAGGTTGTGTGGAATTGAGCTGAACGGTCCTTGAGTTCAAAAACCATGGCTAATTCGTGCAAGAGTTTCGCATTATTTTCTTGGTCAGTTGCGCCGACTCCTGCGAAACGAGCTGACCAGACACCTGGGAGACCACCAAGCACATCGACTTTGAGCCCAGAGTCATCAGCTAAAACCATCTTACCTGTTAATTTAGAAATAGTTTCTGCCTTAAGGCGGGCATTTTCTTCAAAGGTCATACCTGTTTCGGCTACTTCAGGTAGGTCTGGATAGTCATTGAGATTTTCTACATCATAACCTAGCTTATCAAAGATAGCACGAAATTCCTTGGTCTTGCCCTCGTTACGAGTCGCAATCAACAAGGTTTCTCTTACCTTGTTTGTCTCAAAGAAATCTTGAACGTTGACTCCTTCTTTAGGTAATTCGACATGCAAGAGTTGACCATTTTCAACTAAGAGCAAGGCACCTTGACGTTGAATAACTTCTAAGTTTCGGTCCGCTTCTTGGTTGAGAATATCTACCACAAAAGAGAGTAAGCGGTAGGCTGAACCATATCGTAAAACAGTGACTGAAAGTGGAAATCCTCGCTCCTCATCTCGAAAGATTTTGGCCAAATCAAATAGTGGAAACTCTAACTCATCATCCGTCAAAGTCCGAATGCCACCAAAAACACTGTAGGATCCAACATACCAGTCCTGGTCATCCTTGTATTCATAAATTTTGTTTGTCATAATGTTACATGCTCCACATGAATCTCTTTTTCCAGCCACTCTGCTCCTATCTGGGCAAAACTTTGGCTATTTGCAGTTGTGTAAAAACGGTGTTGAAGTGGTTCAGCATCTCGGCTACGGTTAATCTCAAAGTAATTGAGCAAGACTGAAATATCACGCACACACTCAGCGCCACTATCGATCAGCTGAACCTTAGGCCCCATGACATTTTGGATGATAGGTCTGAGGAGTGGATAATGAGTACAGCCCAAAATTAAGCTATCTACTTTTCCGACTAAGGGACGCAAGGTTTCATAAACAACTTTCTTGGTCACACTGGTCGAAAGAGCACCTGACTCGACCAAGGGAGCAAACTTAGGGCAGGCCAAGCTTTCCACTTGTAAATCTGGGTCTAGATCATGAATCTTTTGTCGATAAATATCTGATTTTACCGTCATCGGGGTTCCAATCACACCGATTTTCCCACCTTGACTTGCTTTGATAGCTGCTGATGCACCAGGCAAAATCACACCCAACACCGGAATATCCAACTTAGCTTTAATCTCTTCCCAAACGACTGCCGTTGCTGTATTACACGCAATGACAATCATCTTAACATTCTTGGTCAAAAGAAAGTTGACCAGTTGCCAAGTATATTCACGAATCTGCTCAGCAGGACGGGGACCATAAGGAGCCCGTGCCGAATCTCCAATATAGACGATTTCTTCATGGGGAAGCTGGCGCATGAGTTCACGTACAACCGTCAAGCCTCCAACGCCCGAATCCAAAAAACCAATCGGTCGATTATCCATACAGTCTTCTTTCTAGTATTTTTTTCTGATTGATAGTTCATTATTATTCATTTCTTTCTGAAATTGCTGACAGACTGGGTAGCTCCCCACTGTCTCCCTCTTAATCATAATCAATTATCAATAGAATGCAAGGAAAAAGTCTTGTCTCTAAATATCAGTCAAACATAGTGAGAAGTCTGGAACTTTCATCCCAGACTTTTCCTATTTATTTCTTTTTATTGTTAGCAAGGGCTGCTTTTTGTTGGCGAATGATTTGGTGGTAAACTTGTTGTACTTTAGCTTCGCTTGGCTTTTGACCGTTTGCACTCAAGAGAGTACGAACTGCTTCTGCGTTCAAACGTGGGTTATCCGCAAATTCTTTTTCGATTTGCTTGCGCACCAAGTACATACCTCCAAGAGCTCCTCCTAGAAAAGCCAAAAGAATCAATACAATTGCTAAAATAAGGTTCATAACATTTCTCCTGTTTCTTTTTGAATCTTCTATATTATACCATAAAGTCCTACGCCTGACTAGTTTGAGTTACGCTTTCAGATGGCTAATTCCTCATATTTCATTTCATATCTAATCATTTTTAAGTTCGATTTTTATAAAAAAATAGAAGCACTAAAATTTGGTAAAAAAAGCCCATTTACCTTGTAAGCCCTTGCAATAGTTTTGTTTATTTGTTATATTAAGATTATCTGAAAAAAATCACACATATTTCTGCAAGACTTATTTTTTTAAAAGAGAATGTATGCGCTTACAGATTTAAGAAAGGAGAATTTTGTGAATAAGAGATATTGGGAAAAATCCTGTAAGTATAGCATCCGCAAGCTAAGTGTCGGAGCTGCCTCTGTTTTACTTGGAGCTGTGTTTTTAGCAGCACAGGGTGTGGCTGCTGATGGTGTCGAGATTACGGAAAGTGAGGCAACAATTACTGAAAACTCTGCTAAACCGGATACGAAGGTAGAGGAAGTTCTTGTTTCTAACACAGAGACTCAGCCTGTAGCTGAATCAGTTGAAAAGCAAACAAACCCAGAGGCAGAACTACCTCAAACTAGTAGTCAGTCAGAGACAAGTACTACTACCGCCCCTGCTGCCAATAAGGAGAGCGAGAAACCAGAACTTCCTGTGAACAAGCAAGAACATTACGAATTACATTACAACCAACCAACTGCTCCTTCCTATGATGGATGGGAAAAACAAGCCCTCCCAGTCGGAAATGGGGAAATGGGGGCCAAGGTTTTCGGACTCATCGGTGAAGAAAGAATCCAGTACAACGAAAAAACACTTTGGTCTGGAGGCCCACAGCCAGATAGTCAAGACTACAACGGTGGAAACTACAAGGACCGCTACAAAGTCTTAGCCGAAATCCGTAAGGCCTTAGAAGACGGTGACCGTCAAAAAGCCAAACAACTAGCAGAGAGAAATTTGGTTGGGCCAAACAATGCCCAATACGGTCGCTACCTAGCCTTCGGTGATATCTTCATGGTCTTTAATAACCAGAAGAAGGGCTTGGAAAATGTTACTGACTATCACCGTGGCTTAGATATTTCTGAAGCTATCACAACTACCTCTTATACTCAAGATGGGACAAGTTTCAAACGAGAAACCTTCTCTAGTTACCCAGATGACGTCACTGTTACCCATTTGACCAAAAAGGGAGATAAGACGCTTGATTTTACTCTTTGGAATAGCTTGACTGAAGATTTGATTGCTAATGGAGATTATTCTTGGGAGAATTCTAAATACAAACAAGGGACTGTTAGCGTTGATTCTAATGGTATTTTGCTCAAGGGAACTGTCAAAGACAACGGTCTGAAATTTGCTTCCTATCTTGGTATCAAGACAGATGGACAAGTCACTGCTCAAGATGGTTATTTGACAGTTACAGGAGCAAGTTATGCAACACTGCTACTCAGCGCCAAGACTAATTTTGCTCAAAATCCGAAAACCAATTATCGAAAGGATATTGATGTAGAAAAAACTGTCAAATCTATCGTTGATGCTGCCAAGGCAAAAGACTATGAAACTCTGAAAAATGATCACATCAAGGATTACCAAAGTCTTTTCAATCGTGTTCAACTAAACCTCGGCGGTAGCAAGTCTAACCAAACTACAAAAGAAGCTCTCCAAACCTATAATCCAACAAAAGGTCAAAAGCTAGAAGAACTCTTCTTCCAATACGGACGTTACCTACTGATCAGTTCTTCTCGTAACCGGACAGATGCCCTCCCTGCCAACTTGCAAGGGGTCTGGAATGCTGTAGATAATCCACCTTGGAACTCAGACTACCACCTCAATGTCAACCTACAGATGAACTACTGGCCTGCCTACATGAGTAATCTCGCAGAAACGGCTAAGCCAATGATCAATTATATTGATGACATGCGTTACTATGGCCGTATCGCTGCTAAAGAATATGCCGGTATCGAATCCAAAGAAGGTCAAGAAAATGGATGGCTGGTTCATACTCAGGCGACACCATTTGGCTGGACTACTCCTGGTTGGAACTACTATTGGGGCTGGTCTCCTGCTGCCAATGCTTGGATGATGCAAAACGTCTATGACTACTACAAATTCACCAAGGATGAAACTTATCTTAAGGAAAAGATTTATCCAATGCTCAAGGAAACTGCCAAGTTCTGGAATTCCTTCTTGCACTACGACAAGGCTAGTGACCGTTGGGTTTCTTCTCCATCTTACTCGCCAGAACATGGAACCATCACGATTGGGAATACCTTTGACCAATCTCTAGTTTGGCAGTTATTCCACGACTATATGGAAGCAGCCAATCATCTGAAGGTCGACCAAGATTTGGTGACAGAAGTGAAGGCTAAATTTGACAAGCTCAAACCACTTCACATCAACCAAGACGGCCGTATCAAGGAATGGTACGAAGAAGACAGCCCGCAATTCACCAACGAAGGCATTGAAAACCATCACCGCCACGTTTCTCATCTGGTTGGACTCTTCCCAGGTACTCTATTTGGCAAGGATCAACCTGAATATCTAGAAGCTGCACGCGCAACCCTAAACCACCGTGGAGATGGTGGAACTGGTTGGTCTAAGGCCAATAAAATCAATCTCTGGGCTCGTCTCCTAGATGGAAATCGTGCCCACCGTTTGTTGGCAGAACAGCTCAGATCTTCAACCCTAGAAAACCTCTGGGATACCCACGCGCCTTTCCAAATCGATGGTAACTTTGGCGCAACCAGCGGTATGGCAGAAATGCTCCTTCAGTCTCACACAGGCTACATTGCCCCATTACCAGCCCTTCCAGATGCTTGGAAAGACGGTCAAGTCTCAGGCTTAGTCGCTCGTGGTAACTTTGAAGTTAGCATGAAATGGAAAGAGAAAAATCTTGAAACGCTATCTTTCCTTTCTAATGTTGGTGGAGACTTAGTCGTAGACTATCCAAATATCGAATCTAGTATCATCAAGATTAATGGCAAGGAAGTTCAAGCTAGTCGCCTCAAAGATAACCGTATCCAACTTGCGACTCAAAAGGGGGATGTCATTACATTTGAAAACTTCCCTGGACGAGTGACTCGCTTATCAGCCCTTCGAAAAGATTCCGTCACAGCCGAACTCGACTTTAACACAGTTGAGGGAGCAACTCATTATGTCATCCGACGAGAAAGCAAGGATGAAAACAGTCAAACTCCTAGCGTTCGTGAGTTTATCACCAATCAAACTCACTTCATCGATCGCTCAATTGATTCAAGCCACGCTTATACATACACGGTTCAAGCAGTTTTGGGAGAACGCTCAACACCAGTTTCAGATCCTGCCCCCATCGATGCCTTCAGTGAGTTGATGGATGACCGTGACAAACGCATCCAGTACGGCTCTGCTTATGGAAACTGGGCTGACTCAGAACTCTTTGGTGGAACAGAGAAATACGCCGATATCTCAAATGGGAATTATTCCGATAAGGATGCGACTGCAACTATTCCATTCAATGGACCAGGTATTGAAATTTACGGACTCAAGTCATCTCAATTGGGACTTGCTGACGTTACAATCGATGGCAAATCTGTTGGAGAACTTGACTTCTATACAGCAGGAGCAACTGAAAAAGGTGTATTAATAGGACGTTACACAAATCTTTCTTCAGGTTCTCACCTCATGACCATCACTGTTAAGCGCGAGCACAAAGGACGTACAACCGAGCGTGCAAAAATTTCTCTCGACTACTTCAAAGTCTTCCCAGGCCAAGGAGCAACTGTTGAGAAGATTGACGACCGTGACCCTCGTATCCAGTATGGTTCCATGTTTAAGGATTGGAGTGATGCAGAACTCTATGCTTCTACAGAAAAATACGCTGACATCAACGCTGATGCTAGTCTCGCTTCTGAAGCCACTGCAACTATCCCATTCTCTGGAACAGGTATCCGAATCTATGGATTAAAAACGGCATCACTAGGCAAGGCACTTGTCACACTGGATGGAAAAGAGATGCCAGCCCTTGACTTCTACACTCCAGGAGCGACTGAAAAAGGAGCTTTGATTGGCGAATTCACAAATCTAGCTGATGGTGATCACGTCCTAACTTTGAAAGTAGATCCGAATTCTCCCCAAGGACGAAAGAAAATTTCTCTCGATTCCTTTGATATCTTAAAAGCTCCGTCTGTGTCTCTCGATAGTCCAAGCCTTGATCCTATTAAGTCCAAAGATAAGACTGTTACCTTAACCCTACCAACTGGCAATTGGGATGGAGTCGCTGTCACCTTCCCTGGTATCAAGGATCCTCTTCTACTCAGAAAAGTCGATGATGACCATCTTGTCACATCAGGTGAACAAACTGTTCTAACCATTAAGGATAACAAGGTCCAACTAGACATTCCTGAAACTACAGATCGTAAAGCTGGCAATCCGATAGAAGCTTATGCTATCCAAGGAAAAACAATCAGCAGCTCTGTTGTAACAGTATTTCCTAAGGATGAAACCAGTCCAGTGGAAGAAAAAATCCAAACAAGTAAAGGAGATGAGCCTGCTCCAGTAGTAACCATACCTGAGTACACAGATCCTATTGGTACTGCTGGGGAGCAAGAGGCACCTACTGTGGAAATTCCTGAATACACCGGTCCTATCGGAACTGCTGGGGAGCAAGAGGCACCTACTGTGGAAATTCCTGAATACACCGGTTCTATCGGAACTGCTGGGGAGCAAGAAGCACCTACCGTGGAAAGACCTGAATACACTGGTCCTATCGGAACTGCTGGGGATCAGGAGGCACCTACTGTGGAAAGACCTGAATACACTGGTCCTGTCGGAACAGTTGGGGACCAGAAAGCGCCTACTGTGGAAAGACCTGAATATACCAAACCTATTAGAACAGGTAGTGGTCAAGCCGCGCCAAGTAACACAGTTCCTGAGTTTAAACTCAAAGTATTGAAAGACAAGACTACAAGAGTTCAAGTTATTAGTGGAACAACTGAACTAGGATGCGCAAGCTACCTCGATAGTCAAAAAGTTGAAAACAAAGAACTCTTGGGCAAGAAATACGATGCTTACACTCTTCAACTCAAGGATAAAGATGGACAGCCAGTTCAACCAAAAGGTGCTATACTCGTTCGACTACCAATTTCAGGTGATGTTCAAGAACTCTATCAATTAACTTCAACGAATGAATTAAAACCACAAGAATTCACCATTCGAGACGGTATGATTGAGTTTATTACTTTTGACGTGAGCACCTACGCTATTGTTTACAAGACAGAAGGCTCAACTGTTAAACCTGTCCCAGCTCATACGGAAGAAAGAAACCTAGAAACCACAAAACCATTGGTTGAAAGTAATGAAGCCAATGATCAGGTCTCTACGAATGACAAACAACTCCCAGCCACAGGTGAACAAGCTAGCCCTCTCCTCTTTATGGCAAGTCTCAGCCTAGCCTTATCGGCTACCTTCTTACTAAAAGGTAAGAAAGATTAATACTCTTCGAAAATCTCTTCAAACCACGTCAGCTTCGTCTTGCCGTACTCAAGTACAGCCTGCGGCTCGCTTCCTAGTGTGCTCTTTGATTTTCATTGAGTATAAATATTGTCCCCCTAGGAATATTGATTTATTCCGCTATAAAAAAGGATGGAAAATCATTCCATCCTTTTTCTATTTCAATAATATACTACAAACCAAATCTTGTTCACATCTTTTACAAATGATTTGATGGGGTAGATTATCGGTAGAACAAGTCTTGATGTTCTATCGTTTTTTATAATCACTACTTCCGTTTTCTCGCGATTAGGTGAATCGGTGTTCCTTCAAAGACAAAGGCCTTGCGAATTTGATTTTCCAAGAAACGTAGGTAAGAGAAGTGCATGAGTTCTTCTTCGTTGACAAAGATGACAAAGGTTGGTGGTTTGGTTGCCACTTGGGTCGCATAGAAAATCTTGAGGCGTTTCCCTTTGTCGGTCGGTGTTGGGTTGATGGCGATAGCATCCATAATCACATCATTCAAGACAGCTGATGGAATACGGGTATTTTGACTCTCACTGATTTGCTTAATCATCTCAGGCAACTTGTGGAGACGTTGCTTGGTCAAAGCGGAAACAAAGATAATCGGTGCATAAGGCAGGTATTGAAACTGCTCACGGATATCTTCTTCCCAGTTTTTCATAGTGTGGTTGTCTTTTTCAAGTGTATCCCACTTATTGACCACGATAATCATCCCTTTACCAGCTTCGTGGGCAAAACCTGCGATACGCTTGTCGTACTCACGGATGCCTTCCTCAGCATTGAGGACCATCAAGACTACATCTGAACGGTCAATAGCACGCATAGCACGCATAACCGAGTATTTCTCAGTGTTTTCATAGACTTTACCAGATTTACGCATACCAGCAGTATCAATCATGGTAAACTCTTGACCGTCAGCATCTGTAAAATGAGTGTCAATGGCATCACGAGTAGTACCAGCGACAGGGCTGGCAATGACGCGATCTTCTCCCAAAATGGCATTGATCAAGCTAGATTTTCCAACATTTGGACGTCCAATCAAGCTGAATTTAATAACATCTGGATTTTCTTCTTCAACTTCATGTGGGAGATTTTCCACAATAGCATCCAGTACATCCCCTGTTCCAATACCATGAACAGATGAAATCGGTAGTGGTTCACCCAAACCTAGAGCATAGAAATCATAGATATCATTTCGCATCTCAGGGTTGTCAACCTTGTTAACGGCTAGGATAACTGGTTTATGAGTTTTATAAAGTTTACGGGCAACGTATTCGTCCGCATCTGTAATTCCTTCTTTACCAGACACGACAAAGACGATAACATCTGCTTCTTCCATGGCAATTTCTGCCTGGTGCTTGATTTGTTCCATGAAAGGCGCATCGACATCATCGATCCCTCCAGTATCAATCATACTAAAAGAACGGTTAAGCCACTCACCCGTGGCATAGATACGATCTCGCGTTACACCTTCAACATCTTCTACGATTGAGATGCGCTCTCCCGCGATACGGTTAAATAGGGTTGATTTCCCAACATTGGGACGTCCCACAATGGCAACAGTTGGTAAGACCATGTTTTCTCACTTTCTACAATAACTTCTTCTGCTCAAGATTTTCACGAGTCGAGCTTGGTTCTGGATTGCCGAATTGCTCTGCCAAACGTTGACTCCAAGTTGTAGTCGCACGCGCACCTGCATATTCAGTCTGTACTCGGTCATAAGCTTCGATTGCCTCAGCTGACTGCTCTTGGTATTCTTCCTCAAAGGCAACATTCTCAAGTGGCAATCTTGGTTTTACATCATGCTTTTGATTTGGCACACCTAGTGCAATCCCAAAGACTGGATAGGTATAGTCAGGAAGCTTGAACAATTCTGCTAATTCAACAGACTTGTAACGCACCAAACCGGTGATCACTCCTCCGTAGCCTAGGCTTTCTGCCGCAAGCAAGGTATTTTGCCCAGCAAGCGCAGCATCTACTGAAGTGATGAGGAGTCCTTCCACCCCTTGAGGTTGGAATACATCCGTATGGAGACGAGCCCCTTTTTCTGCACGGTTTAGGTCACCGACAAAGAGCAGAAAGGCAGCAGACTGGCGAATCGCTTCTTGAGGAACTAACTCAAATAAGGCATCCTTCTTTTCTTGACTTCTAACTACAATCACAGAATACGATTGGAAATTTTTCCAAGAAGAAGCCATTTGTCCTGCAGACAAAATGGTATTTAAATCTTCTTGGGGAATCTCTTGCTCCTTAAATCTACGCACTGAAGTATGAGCCTTCATTAATTTGATTGTTTCTGTCATCGACGGTTTTCTCCTTTTAGTTGTGTTTCTTCAGCAAGGTAACGGATACGTTCCATGACGCGTCTAGCTTCCCAAGTTTCGTCATTTCCGTTCTTGCCTTTTGCAAAATGTTTTTCCAAATCTTCAAAATTGAAGTTGGAAGTAAAGAAAGTTGGTAAGTCTTCCTGCATGCGATACTGAAGAATCACTTGCAAGATTTCATCACGGACCCACGGTGTTGATTGCTCAGCACCGATATCATCCAAAATCAGAACTTCTGCCAGCTTGATTTCATCTACCAAGGTTTTGACAGAGCCATCCCCAATAGCATTTTTGACATCAATGACAAAGCTCGGATAGTGGAGCAGAGTTGTAGATACTCCACGTTTTTCAGATAAATCATGAGCCAGGGCTGCTGCCATAAAACTCTTACCAACTCCAAAATCCCCATATAAATAAAGACCTTTTCGGATAGTTGGATATTGTTCCACAAAAGCTAGGAGCTTTTCAAAAACGGACAAGCGCCCCAAATCATCTAAATCTACTTGAGCTAGGCTAGCTTTTTTAAGACTAGCTGGAAGATTGATTAGCTTGAGACGGTTTTTAATCGCCGCTTCTTTTTCTGCCGCGATGAGCTCCGGAGTCTCTTCATAAGAGACATCTGCATAGCCATGGTTCATGACTAGGATAGGCTTGTAACCACGCGCGATATAGTCTGTATCTCCTCGGAGGAACTTATCTCTCTCAGTGATGTATTGGTTAAACTTGGAAATACTACGGTTCAACTCCTCCTGACTGAGAGATTCTTTCTGGATAAAGGCCGCAACATCAGGGTCTTTTACAATTTGCTGGACTAAATCCTGATACTGAAATCGGCTTGGTTGACGCTTGAGTACGTCTCCGACACTTTCCATCTAGTCCCCTCCTTTTTCTAATCGAGCTAACATTTCTTTTTTCTTACGTTCTAGTTCTAAGCGAGTTTCTTCGCTGGTTTCATTCTTATATTCAGGGTTGCTCCATTTAGGCACATTGGTTTTTGCTGGGGCAGTCTGATTCTGCTTTTGCGTTTTTGCTTTTTGGCCACGTTCACGAATACGGAGGACAGCTTCCTCTGCACTACGGATATTTTGATAGGCGTAGTCATTAGCCACCTTCATGGCGTATTTTTCATTGATATTGGCTGAATCAACCTTATTAAAGGTTAGGAGCAAGATAACATTGATCACTTCATCCAACAAGCCCAAGGCTGCCATCTGCTGGAGCAGGTCCCGTTCAGTCTGAGTAATACTTCCCTTGCGAGTCTGCTTGATTTCAGCAAGGAACTGCAAGGCTGTCTTTCTCTTAGCCTCTCGAATAATAGTTGCTTCCTTGGGACTAAAGTCCGAAGTCACAGGCTTTTGCGCTATCTTTTCACGGATGCGTTTGACAGAAATCACTTGCGACACTGCTGTCGCTTTGGCTACTTGATAGGTCTCAAACCAGGTCCACTTCTGCTCGTCTGCTATTGCAAACAAGGCCAAAACATCCGAAGTCTCATCTTGAAAACGAAGACCATCGCGAGCCATAAGCTGACGGAAATGCTCCAAATCAAAATCATCTGCTGCTGGCTGACTGCTAGAGGTTTCTTGACTCACAGACTCAGATAACTGAGGAAAGATTTGACTCAAGGACACCGAGATCGGTTTCCCTTCAACACCTTCCTGTCTCATGGCTGCAACCGCACTATCCCCAATCATTTTTTCTAACAAGGTCCGATAAACTGTATGTTGTAAAAATTCTTGAGTTGATAAGGGAGAATGGAGTAACAAGTTATAGGCCTCCCCCTGCTGATAGAGGGTCACCAATTTCATGGCTGTTAGAGTTTTAAAAGCCTTTAAAAGGGTATCCATCCCAAAATTCAGATGGTTGAGCATGGCTGCAAAGAGATGCTCCTTTTGACCACCGTCCCAAAAAGTCACAGCATAAAGATAGAGGCTCAGCGCCTCCTGACCGATAATCGGGAGGTAGCACTGCACCATTGATGAGGTATCTTGCGACACCCGATTATTCTTTACAAAAGAAAAACGGTCATTTGGCTTCATTTATTTTTCCTTTTTCTTTTTAGAGGATTGTGTGATCTGCTGGAGTAGGCTTTCAAGCTCACTCACATCCTTAAAGCTACGGTAAACACTGGCAAAACGTACATAAGTAATCTCATCTAACTCTGCCAACTCTTCCATAACCAAAGAGCCAATAACCTCACTCTGAATTTCATTTTCATTGCGACTACGGAGTTTTTGTTCGATGCGATTGACCACCATGCCAATTTCATCACTGGACACTGGACGTTTCTGGGCTGAACGAATAATCCCGTTAAAGATTTTATCTCTTGAAAATTGTTCCCGTGTACCATCTTTTTTGACCACAACTAGTGTTCTCTCTTCAACACGTTCATAGGTTGTAAAACGATGCTGACACTCTTCACACTCACGTCTTCTTCTGATTGTATTTCCTTCTTCAGCCTGGCGACTATCGATCACACTTGATTTTGTAGCGCCACATTTTGGACAACGCATGCCTTTCCCTCCTTGTCGTTTTCTTTTCATTATACCATTTTTTAAGAGATTCCCAAAATAATTCTCCTTTTGGCTTGACAAGTTTTTTGTTTTGTTGTATTATTGAATTAACACAAAGGTAAATAGAAAGGAGATCGTGATGTCTTGGACATTTGATAACAATAAACCCATTTATTTGCAGATTATGGAGAAAATCAAATTGCAGATTATTTCCCATAAACTCGAGCCCAATCAACAGCTTCCAACCGTTAGAGAATTGGCTAGCGAGGCAGGTGTCAATCCCAACACCATCCAGCGCGCCCTATCGGACTTGGAGAGAGAAGGCTTTGTCTATACCAAGCGAACATCTGGACGCTTTGTCACAGAGGATTTGGACTTGATCCTCCAATCCCGTAAGCAACTGTCAGAAGAACAGCTGCAACAGTTTGTAACAGGCATGGTAGAATTCGGCTATGAAAAAGAAGAACTACCGACTGTTTTGAGAGATTATATTGAAGGAGTTTAAACTATGACCTTGTTAGCATTTGAAAATGTGTCAAAATCCTATGGAGCAAGTCCTGCTCTTAAAAATGTTTCCCTTGAAAATCCAGCTGGACAAATCGTTGGTCTCCTTGGCCCAAACGGTTCTGGAAAGACAACCTTGATTAAACTAATCAACGGCTTGCTACAGCCAGAGGAAGGGCGTATCCTTATCAACGGCATGGAACCAAGCCCAGCAACTAAAGCGATTGTTTCTTATCTCCCTGATACGACCTACCTCAACGAGCAGATGAAGGTCAAGGAAGCTCTCACTTATTTCAAGACCTTCTACCAAGATTTCAATCTGGAACGTGCTCAAGGTCTCCTTCGTGACCTTGGCATTGATGAAAATAGCCGTTTCAAGAAACTCTCAAAAGGAAACAAAGAAAAGGTTCAGTTGATTCTTGTCATGAGTCGTGATGCTCGTCTATACGTTCTTGATGAACCAATCGGTGGTGTCGACCCCGCGGCGCGTGACTATATCTTGAACACCATCATCAACAACTACTCTCCAACTTCGACTGTCTTGATTTCAACCCACTTGATTTCAGATATTGAACCAATCTTGGATGAGATTATCTTCCTCAAGGATGGAAAAGTCGTCCGTCAAGGAAATGTTGATGATATTCGCTACGAGTCTGGAGAGTCTATCGACCAGCTCTTCCGCCACGAATTCAAAGCCTAGGTAAAGGAGATTATTATGTTTTGGAATTTAGTTCGTTATGAATTTAAAAATGTTAACAAATGGTATTTAGCCCTCTATGGTGCTGTGTTGGCTCTTTCTGCCCTTATCGGGGCTCAAGCTAGTTCCCTAAAATCCATCGATACTCCCGATCAACAAATGATTATGTTAGTGTTTCTAGGTCTGGTTTTTGGTGGACTACTTATTACCTTGAGTATTTCAACCTTGATTTTAATCATCCGTCGCTTCAAGGGTAGTGTCTACGATCGCCAAGGCTATCTCACTCTAACCTTACCTTTATCTGAACACCAGATTATCTTAGCCAAACTCTTGGGAGCCTTCATTTGGTCTATAATCAGTTCAGCAGTTTTTTTCCTAAGTATCTACATTATCTTTGCAACCATTGACCCAAATATGGTTGATTCCTACTTTTTTGATTACTTATTCGTACATTATATCGAGAATTTCTGGTTAACCTTGATTTCATTTTTCATAAGCACTGTAGCAGGCATCCTTTGCATCTACTTGTCTATTTCAATTGGACAGCTCTTTAATGAATACCGTACAGCCCTCGCTGTCTTAGCTTATATTGTTATCCACATTGTCCTTGGATTTGTCGACATGTTTAGTCCAAGCTTGAATTATAGCATGATGATGTCCGCTGAAATCTTTAAAGACCTCATCCTCAGCGCAGCCTTCTATCTCGGAACCTACTATATCTTGAAGAATAAAGTTAATCTTCAATAATCAATCGACGGCTGGACAATAACTTAATTTTAGCAGAAAATGAAATAGATCTTTCTATGATAAAACGCATATTATCAAGGTTTTTCAATACCTGATAATATGCGTTTTTCTGATTTTAAAAACTTTTAGCGCAGATTCCCTATTCGTCTAAATAGTCACATTTTCTAAGCCTAAAACCCCATTTCATGTGAATTATTTTACAAAAAAGAGTATAATGCCTTTATAAAGTTGCTTTTCACTAGGAGGTTCCCACTTTATGCTTAGAAGATTTGTAACAAAGAAACACCTCATTCTCTATTTTTTATCAATTATCATCACCTGGCTTGAAGCTATTATCACACCTGCCCTCGTTCAGAATATAGTGGCTAGTTTTACCAATCAGGACCTCGAATTACTCTGGAAAGTTCTACTATTGGGAATTTTAGGCAATCTCATCCTTCTTATCGGATTAGCTGGTAAAAGATACTACTACGCCCGTCTCATAACCGATTTCAAATTTGGACTTAAAAGTGCCATCTTTCATCAGTTTTTAAACAGTTATGCGATTGCTGAGCAAGACCTTCTGTCTGATTTGGAAAATGATGTCAAGCAACTGGAAACAAGCTATATTGAGCCTACAGTGATTATTATTTCTTCCATTGGATTTACAAGCGTTTCGGTCTCTTATGCCTTGTGGACCAACTTCTATCTGGGACTCATCTTTATCCTTTTTTACTCTCTCCCAGTCCTTTGTAGTTCCATCGGTACCAAACGCTTAGATACCCTCTCCGAGGCTCGTTCAAAAATCAATCAAAACTATCTAGCAACTTTGACAAGCTTCATCAGTGGGAGCCAACAAATCCGCCACTACCATGGGCAAACTTTCTTTTTCAATCGTTATTCTAGTCAGCTACAACATAGTCTTGATGCAGAGATAAACTATGAAAAACAGCGCACTATCAATAGTCTCCTCATCAATAGTATTGATGCTTTTTGTTCCGTTGCTCCCATTGTCATCGGTGGTTTTATGACCTACTATGGCCACCTCAGTGCAGCCAGTTTTGTCGCTATTTATCTCGTATCTCACAATATCGGCTATCAATTTCAAGAACTAGCTTATTTTAACAACACTCGTAAATCCACTACCTATCTCTGTAAGAAATATCAAAAGCTTCTTAGCCAGAAAAATCATAATTTGACCAAGCCTATTCCAGATATCTATCCTATCAAAGCGGAGAATCTCTCTTTAGAGGTAGAACAACAAGTGATTTTAGCACCTCTCTCACTTAGTATCAATCAAGGAGAAAAAATTGCCATCATCGGAGAGAGCGGCACTGGTAAAACCACTCTCCTGAATATTATTCATGGAGATCAAGACGCTACGAGTGGACACATTAGCTTTGCAGGACAAATCCTTAGTCGGGAAGAAATCACTAGCATTAGTTCTTACATCCTCCAATCCAGTCATTTTTTTGATTACTTATCACTAACTGACAATATCACTCTGGGCTCCGTCATAGACCAGACTAGATTGGATAAAATCCTGAGACAGACTGGCTTAGAGGATTTAAAGCATAGAAAACTTAGCGATGATAGTCTATCTGGTGGCGAAAAACAACGGTTAGAAGTCGCTCGCGCCCTCTACCATGAGAGTAAACTAATCCTAGCCGATGAGGTAAAGGCCAATCTTGACTTGGAAAACAGTCGAAAAATCAGTGATCTCCTCTTTTCTATGCCACAGACTGTTATTGAAGTTATTCACCATTATACCGAAGAAGACCTAAAACGCTACGACCAGGTCATAAGATTGACCAAATAAAACGAAAGCCCATAAAGTACTTTCGCATCCGTAGAAAAAACCAAGGAAATCAAAAATCCTTGGTTTTTAACTCAAGATCAAATTAGCTACGATCGGACTGACAAATACGTAGAGAATCCCTGTAACACCGATGGCTAGTCCTCCCATAGCACCTGCAACTGGTCCATAGCGAAAGGCCGTTCCAGTTCCAACGGCGTGACCTGTTCCACCCAGGGCTAGTCCAGCCGCTACTGGATCGTCTATTTTTAGCCATTTTAGAAGTGTTGGTCCGATAACGCTGGTCAAAATCCCCGTCGCTACTACAACTACTAGGGTCACGGTAGTCAAGCCCTGCAACTTTTCTGTAATCCCTACTGCCATAGCGGTCGTTACTGACTTAGGAAAGAGGGAAATGGCTAGGAAAAAGTCCATGCCAAAGATTTTTGCGACTAGGGCTGTAAAAGTGGTATTGACGATGACAGCTAGGAAGCTCCCCAGCAAAATACTCCTAACATGATGCTTCATCAAGTGGAAACTCTTATAGAGGGGAATTCCTAGAGCCACTGTTGAAGGAACAATCAAGTTATTAAGATAAACCCCACCTTGGTAGTAATCTTGATAGGAAATGCCAGTTACCTTTAGAAAGATGATAATAAAAATAGCTGACAGCAACAAGGGAGTCGTTAAGGGATGAGGATAGCGTCTGAAAATCATCATTCCCCCAAGATAGGCTAAGATTGACAAAGCAATCCCAAATAGGGGATTGGATACAAATTCGCTCATTTAGCACCTCTTTCTTCGTAGTCACCTTCATAGCGTTTTTTGATAAATTGAACCACAAGCGCAATCAAGATGATATTAATCACTGCTGCAAAAAAGACAATCAAGACAATCGGCAGAAGATAGGGAGCAATCACATCAAATTTTTCCATAATTCCAACCGCAGGAGGTAGAAAGAGGATGGTCATGTTGGCTAGGAGAAAATTTCCAACCATGTTGACATGGCGAATGCGCAGCCATTTGAACTGCAAGGCTAGAAAAAGAATAATCAAGCCGATGATACTTCCAGGGATGGACAAATGAAAAAAACTGGAGATTCCTTCACCGATTAAAGAAATCACAAAGAGAATCATTAACTGAACATATAACTTCATTGTAAACTCCACAAATAGACTTTCTGCATACCAGTTTACTCTTTTTTCAGAAAATTTCAAGGAAATATATAAGAAACATCCTTCTTGCTATCTAAGCCAAAAAGGTGTATACTAATTGCGTGCGCAAGCATCATAGATGCACTAGTATGATTACACTATTATAGAGGGAAAGGAGATTGATATGACTTACTTAGAAAAATGGTTTGACTTCAACCGCCGACAAGTAGAGCTAGAAGCACTTTTAGAGCAAACGATTGCTGAGCAGAGTGACCAAAGCCTAACGCTCAAAGAATTCTATCTCTTGCACTTTTTAAATCAGGCTCAAGAAAAATCTTTGAGACAGATTGACCTGCCGGACAAACTCCATCTGAGTCCAAGCGCAGTATCACGAATGGTGGCACGCCTAGAAGCCAAAAACTGCGGTTTACTTAGTCGGAGATGTTGTGACCAGGATAAGCGAGCTAGTTTTATCTGCCTCACTAAGGAGGGTCAGACAACTCTTGCCTATCTACAAAAAGCTGTAGAAGAGAGCCTTGAAACAAAAGCAAGTTGGCTTTCCTAAAATTTTTACAAAAAACTTGCGTGCGCAAGCAATTTTCTTGACATTCCTTTTTCCAAGGAGTAAAATGAAGATATGATTTAGCAAAGGAGAATCCTATGATTGAAATCACCTATCTTGACGCCAGCAAGCAAGAGAGAACCATGACCTTCGAGTCCTACGAAGAATTTGAACGTTCTCAACATGCCTGTCTGATTGGTGTCGCAGACTACTACCCTGTCCAAAAAGTAACCTACAAGGGACATGATTTGGACTACCATGGGACTTATGGAGATGTTTTCTTCTATCTCATGAAACAAGATTTAAGCCAATATAATTAAAAAGGAGAAATACTATGGCAAAAGCAATTACAGATGCAACATTCGAACAAGAAACTAAAGACGGATTGGTCTTGGTAGACTTCTGGGCAACTTGGTGTGGCCCATGTCGTATGCAAGGTCCAATCTTGGACAAATTGTCTGAAGAACTTTCAGAAGATGTCTTGAAAATCGTTAAAATGGACGTTGATGAAAATCCAAACACAGCTCGTTCATTTGGTATCATGTCTATCCCTACTCTTCTTTTCAAAAAAGATGGACAAGTGGTTAAACAAGTTGCTGGTGTTCACACAGCAGAACAAATCAAAGCTATCGTTGCTGAATTAAGCTAATCAAAGGAGAGACCAAGTGCATTCATTTGGTCTCTTTTTTCTTGCCCTTTGCCATTTTTCAAAAAATATGCTAGACTGTAACTAGAATATCACGATGTTTGGGACATGCCATCGCTAAAAAAAACCTCTACTTGGTATTTTTTAGCTCCCTCTAGGGAGCTTTTTGCGTGCTCTGAACATTTCCCATTTTGGAAGGAGTACTATGAAACGTCAATCAGCCTTGGTCGTCTTTAGTGGCGGTCAAGATTCAACAACCTGCCTTTTCTGGGCCAAGCAACACTATGAAAAGGTAGAAGCCGTTACCTTTGCCTATGGCCAACGCCACCATTTAGAAATTCAAGTGGCCAAAGAAATCGCTGAGGAACAAGGAATTCGTCATCATATCCTAGATATGTCTCTGCTAGGACAAATTACTGAAAATGCCTTGACTTCAGATCTAGAAATTGAGCAAAAAGAAGGAGAGGTACCTAATACCTTCGTTGACGGTCGCAATCATCTCTTTCTGTCCTTTGCTGCAGTCCTTGCCAAGCAGCGTGGAATTACGGATATCGTGACAGGAGTGTGCGAAACAGACTTCTCAGGTTATCCTGACTGTCGGGATGTCTTTGTCAAATCACTCAATGTCACCCTCAACCTTGCCATGGATTACGACTTTGTAATCCAAACACCTCTCATGTGGCTAGACAAGGCTGAAACTTGGGAATTAGCTGACCAACTCGGTGCCTTTGACTATGTTCGTGAGAAGACCTTGACCTGCTACAACGGGATTATCGGTACTGGTTGCGGAGATTGTCCTGCCTGCCATCTACGCCAACATGGTTTAGAGGTTTATCTCACTCAGAAAGGAGAGGCCTGATGTTTTTTGCCCCCAAAGAAATCAAACGAGAAACTGGGGAATCTCTTGTCTACAATCCTCACAGAACCTTAGTCTCAAAAGAATTTACCTTCGATGCTGCCCACCACCTCTTTCACTATGAAGGAAAATGTAAATCCCTACACGGTCACACCTATCATCTGCAAATCGCTGTCAGTGGGTTTTTAGATGATAGAGGTATGACCTACGATTTCGGAGATATCAAAGCTATCTACAAGGACTACTTAGAGCCCCACCTAGATCATCGCTATCTCAATGAAACCCTGCCCTACATGAATACGACTGCTGAAAATATGGTTTACTGGATTTTCCAAACCATGAGCCAAGAGTTGCCAGACGAGCGCGGTCTCCGTTTGGAATATGTTCGCCTCTATGAAACTCCTACTGCCTTTGCAGAGTTTAGACGGGAGTGGTTAGATGACTAAGGAACGTGTCCTCAAACTACCAGTTCTAGAAATTTTTGGGCCTACCTTTCAAGGTGAAGGTCGTGCTATTGGCCAGAAAACCATGTTTGTCCGCACTGCTGGTTGCGACTATCACTGCGACTGGTGCGATTCTGCCTTTACTTGGGATGGTTCTGAAAAACCTACTCGCATGACAGCTGATGAAGTGATCGCTGAGTTAGACAAACTAGGAAGCTACGACTATGTAACCCTATCTGGTGGAAATCCAGCCATCCTAGCTGCCAACATGGCTCAACTGGTCACCAAACTCAAGCAACGTGGTGTTACTCTGGCTGTTGAAACCCAAGGCTCCCGCTGGCAACATTGGTTAAAAGATATCGATCAGGTGACTCTGAGTCCCAAGCCTCCTTCATCTAAGATGGAAGTCAACTTCGAGACCTTGGACTTTATCGTTTCTCAATTGGATCCAGACAAGGTCACCTTTAAAATCCCTGTTTTTGATGATGCAGATCTAACCTTTGCCAAAGACATTCAAGAACGCTACCAACCAGATGTCCTCTTCTTATCGGCTGGAAATCCTGAGCCCAAGGCTACAGGCAATATTGTCCAAGACCAACTAGATCGCCTCAAAGAACTATGGGAACGCGTTGCTGCTGATGATAGCTGGGGCAATGTCCGCGTCCTTCCACAACTCCATACCCTCCTCTACGATAACCAACGTGGTGTTTAAGATTAGAAAGAAAAAAACATGTCACAACAAGAAGAAATGAAAAACCTAAGCCTACTGGGCAATAAAGAAACCACCTACATCTTTGACTATCAACCAGAAGTCCTGGAATCCTTTGACAATCGCCATGTGGAAAATGACTATTTCATCAAATTTAACTGCCCTGAATTTACCTCACTGTGCCCAATCACTGCGCAGCCAGACTTTGCAACGATTTATATTTCCTACATTCCTGACAAGCTCTGTGTCGAGTCAAAATCCCTCAAACTCTACCTCTTTAGTTACCGAAATCATGGGGATTTTCACGAAAACTGTATCAACACCATCGGAAAAGACTTGGTCAACTTGCTAGACCCTCGCTACTTAGAGGTGTGGGGGAAATTTACACCTCGCGGTGGTATTTCAATCGACCCCTACTACAACTACGGTAGACCTGGAACCAAGTATGAAGGATTGGCAGAACAACGCCTATTCCAACACGATCTCTATCCAGAAAAAATTGACAACCGCTAAACTCATACTCAATGAAAATCAAAGAGTAAACTAGGAAGCTAGCCGAAGGTTGCTCAAAGCACTGCTTTGAGGTTGTAGATGACACTGACGAAGTCAGCTCCAAACACTGTTTTGAGGTTGTGGATAGAACTGACGAATTCAGGGCAAGGTGAAGCTGACGTAGTTTGAAGAGATTTTCGAAGAGTATAATACGAAAAAGCCCTGTTCCTCATCATGAGGAGCAAGGCTTTTTGAGTTTCAATTATTCTTCAGTTCCAAGGAAGTTTTTAGCAACAAGAGCCGCAAGAACTCCACCAACGATTGGTGCAAGGATGAAAATCCAAACTTGTTGAAGAGCTGCGCCACCTACCAAGACAGCAGGAGCCAAGCTACGAGCTGGGTTTACTGAAAGCCCAGTAATGTTCAAGCCAGCTAGAATCAAAGCTGTCAATGACAAACCGATGACCAAACCAGCAATTGCGCCATTACCTTTACTTGCTGATGTTACAGTCATGATGACCAAAACAAACAAGAATGTTGCAATGACTTCAAACAAGAAACCACCAAAGACAGTTACACCGTTTGCCAAGGCATTTTCACCAAGACTTGCAGTTGACATACCTGAATTTGCCAAGAGGAACAATACAGATCCAGAAGCAAGGAAAGCACCAACCACTTGACCAAGGATGTAGTTTACAAGCTCTGAAGATGACAAACGTTTGTTAACAAACATAGCGATAGAAACAGCTGGGTTCAAGTGAGCACCTGAAACAGTTCCGATTGAGAAGGCTGCGACTACGATTGCCAAACCAAAAGCAAGAGCAATCCCAAGGTGTCCAAGTCCTTCAACACCATTTCCAAAAACAACAGCTCCTGTTCCGATGAACACAAGCATAAAAGTACCGATTAATTCAGCAACAAATTTTTTCATGTTAAGTCTCCTTTTTTCAAACTATGTATTAGTCTATCAGAAGAAGGAAAGGGTTTCAAGAAATGTGCTTGGAAACATTGTGTAAGTTTTCACATTGATAATCAAAATCTAATATTGGAAAGATTGAATAGCTTCTTTCAAGTCATCTTGTAAACTATTTCTCTGGTCGAGTTGAACATAGACTTCTAATAGACAAGATCTGAAATTGGAAAATTTATAAAAATCTTCCCTCTCTTCTATCGGGAAATCAAGTGACTTTATCCAAGAAGCCAGTGTCGCTTGCTCCACCTTTCCTTGCAAAACAGGTTCGTAAAGGACTCTGGCCAAGCGCCAGTCCTCATCATCTATAAATCGAACCGAAATTCTTTTAAATAGTTGGCCAAGTATGTCAAATACTTCATGAACTCTATTTTTAGAAAAGTCTGGATGACAAACAACTTCAGTCAAAAGATCAGCCCCATGAGCAAAAGCATGCACCCAACCATACTGGCTTGAAAAACCAGTCGTATCCTCTTCTTTTTCAAGGTAATGCAAACCTTGATCGAGCAACGTATTTCTGATATCAGTTTTAAGCACTTGATAAAAAAGAGACTGTTCATTGCCATCAGCAGATAAGAGATTGGCATAAATAAGGGCCCTAAAAGAACGTTCAAGCGTTGAAGCTCCTGTCTTATCAATCTCTTTATCTAGCCCACCATCAGAGACAATCTCAGCAGCAATCAACTGAAATTGCTCCTTGGTAAATAACTCTTCTTGAATCCCCCTAGCTAAACTAGTAAAAACCAATTCATCGCGAATCTCTTGACTCGGATCCCCTAAGTGCTCAAGCAACCACAGGATTTCTTCTTGACGATAACTCGGTTTTTCTTCTATTACTTTTCTTTTCAATTCTGGATACATCTGCCTACCTCCAATCATACACATCTATTATACAACATTCTTTTCTAGCTATCTTCATTATAAGAGATAAATATGTTAGTCTCAGATATTTTTTCACTCTTAGAGGGTTAATTTTTTCCAAAAACCAAGTATTTGTTTGACACAAATTTCACAAAGGTGTATACTAAAACGTGATAGGACTTCTTTTAGAAACCTATCACGACTCACTTAT
Organism: Streptococcus fermentans; assembly: GCF_040888305.1. Classification (NCBI taxonomy): domain Bacteria; kingdom Bacillati; phylum Bacillota; class Bacilli; order Lactobacillales; family Streptococcaceae; genus Streptococcus; species Streptococcus fermentans. The sequence goes on from NZ_JBFNFG010000010.1 coordinate 37,297, forward strand.
AAACCTTTTGCTGTTCTTTTATGAACGTTTGAATGGTATCACGGATACCGAGGAGGAATCATATGTCTAAAGTAGCTATCGTTACAGGTGCAGGTCAAGGGATCGGTTTTGCAATCGCAAAACGCTTGGTTCAAGATGGTTTTAAGGTTGGAGTTTTAGACTACAACGCTGAAACAGCTGAGAAAGCAGTTGCTGAATTGTCAGCAGATAAAGCTTTTGCTGTTGTAGCTGATGTGTCTAAACAAGCAGAAGTTGCTGCAGCTTTCCAAAAAGTTGTCGATCATTTCGGAGACTTGAACGTTGTGGTAAACAACGCTGGTGTCGCTCCTACTACACCTCTGGATACAATTACAGAGGAGCAATTTGCTCGCACATTTGCTATTAACGTCGGTGGTGTGATTTGGGGAGCACAAGCTGCTCAGGCTCAGTTCAAAGCACTTGGTCACGGTGGTAAAATTATCAATGCTACTTCTCAAGCAGGTGTTGTCGGAAATCCAAACTTGACTGTATACGGCGGTACAAAATTCGCTGTTCGTGGTATTACTCAAACATTGGCGCGTGATTTAGCAGAGTCAGGTATCACTGTCAACGCCTATGCTCCAGGTATCGTAAAAACACCAATGATGTATGATATCGCTCATGAAGTTGGAAAAAATGCAGGAAAAGATGACGAGTGGGGTATGCAAACATTCGCAAAAGATATTACATTGAAACGCCTATCTGAACCAGAAGATGTAGCTGCAGCAGTTAGCTTCCTTGCTGGACCAGATTCAAACTACATTACAGGTCAAACCATTATCGTTGATGGTGGTATGCAATTCCATTAATACTCTTCGAAAATCAAATTCAAACTGCGTCAACGTCGCCTTGCCGTACTCAAGTACAGCCTGCGGCTAGTCTCCTAGTTTGCTCTTTGATTTTCATTGAGTATAAGATTAAAAAAGTGAGGTTGGAAAAAATCCAACCTCTTTTATCATCTCTACGACTCCAATTTTCGGAGTTGTTTTTTGTCATTTATAAAAATTCTTCAGCACTATTCATTCTTTAAAAATGAAAGGATTTCTTCAAGACTAGCGGAACTTCCTTGCTCTAAATAGCGTGATTTACTACCATTTTGATAGACTGAAAGATTCGGAACGGTTTGGATATCCATTTCTTTTGCAAAGGCTGTAATCTCATCCTTTTCATCAGAAGCACTATCCAAATAATAGACTGTCTGGTGACTTTTTTGAATCGCTAGAGCCAAATTGGGCACAAACTTTTGACAGTAGGGACAGGATTCTCTTCCTATGTAGACGACAAACTCGTCGCCATTTGCAAGTTTGGAGCGCATTTCTTTCATATTGATTGCTTTGGTATACTGAACAGCTTCCTGATAAGTTTTTGGAAGAACAGGCTGACTGAATTTCCAAATCATAAACAAAATCGGCATAGCAATTCCAATGATAAGCAAGCTAAGTTTTTTATTGACACGCACTAGCATCTCCGTCCTTTTCTAAGTATTTTCCCTAGTCTAATCGCCCACGACAAGATATAAAATCCAACCGATAGATCTATAATAACGCACATTCTGAAGACAAAGTCTTCAGTAAACTTTATGAAATAAATGTCATTCTAAAATCTCAACAATATAACTCTATTGTTGCACTTTTATGATTTTATTCTCCCAACTGGGCACTGTAGTTGATAATTTGGTCAACCGTGTCTGACAAGAATTGAATGGAAAAATCAGCCAATCTCTTTTATTAATTTTCATTATTATTTAGGAGGATATTTTATCAATACCTCTACCTTTCTGGTGACTTATCAAAAAGTCGTTCTTAAATGACTTTGTATCTTATTCTTTTTTAGATGGAGTTTTTCCTGCAGCAATTGCATCAGCCTCTGTCATCTCAACAACATTAGCTTTATTAGTATTTGACGGCATTCTATCTTTGTTATACCAATATACTTTCGCTTGCCCATTCTTAGCGACATAAACAGTTCTATCTTGCTGTTGGGCTTTAATCTCGGCTTCACGTGCAATTCTTTTCTCTTCTTCTTTTTGAGAAATTAATGACTCAACTGCACCTATCCTATCGATCAATTCTGTCTTTTTATCGTTATTTTCAATCTGATTAACTGTTTCTTTAGCAGACTTCACTTGATTCGCATCTTGACTTTCTTCCAATTGTTTGACTAAGGCTTCACCTTTTTCTTGCAACTCATTTGCAGCTTTTTCTTTGGCAATTCTCTCTTCTTCTGCTTTTTCTTTAGCTTTTTTCTCATCTTCGATTCGTTTTGCCTCCTCTATGCTAGATGAAGTATCCGTCGTCGAAGTTGTCGAAGAAGTAGATGTCACAGTCTGCTTAGTTTCTGACTGAGCAGATGAAGTTTTCTTTGTGACTGTTGGAGTTTGGAGAGCAACTGCAACAAAACTGACAATGAAAAGCCCTATCATTAAATTTCTTTTTCGAATATCTGGTGCTTTCTTTACAAAATACCAAATACCAACTCCACTCAAAACAAGATAGAGAGTAGGTAGAGCAATCAATAAAATGATTCCCAACAAAACTATACCAATTTTGATAAAGAGTATTCTTTTGGGATCTTGCTCTAGCCATTTTTTATTCTATTCATATTATTCTCCTAAAATCTGCCTATTTCCCTATTCTCCCAACTGGGCACTGTAGTTGATAATTTGGTCAACTGTGTCAGACAAGAATTGAATGGTATCACGGAGTGGTTTATCTGTTGAGATATCCGCTCCAATAATCATTGCTGACTCAAGTGGTGTCTTACTGCCACCTGATTTGAGGAGATTGAGCCAGTCTTCAGCTCCAGTTTCTGAGTTTTTCAAATGGAGATAGCCAGCTGTCGAGATTACAAGACCTGCAGAGTAAGTGTAACTATACAAGCCCATGTAATAGTGAGCTTGGCGCATCCAAGTCAGTGCTGCATCATTATCAATCTCAATAGCATCTCCCCAGAAATCGGTCAAAACTTCCTGCATAATGCTGTTGAGTCTGCTTGCTCCGAAAGTTTCTCCTTCTTCAATCAATGTATACACCTTACGCTGGAAGGCTGCTTCCAAAAGGTGGGTAATAAAGTTATGGAAGTAGGTGTCCGTCAAGCGGTGGGCAAGGGCAAAGCGTTTTTGACGCAGATCATCAGACTGATGCTCCAAGTAATCACTGAGAAGCAATTCATTAAAGGTTGACGGTGCTTCGACATAATAAGTAGACATGTGGGCATTAAAGTAACTCTGATGATTGTCAGAAAAGATAAATTGACCAGAATGCCCGATTTCATGAATCAAGGTATAAACATCGCTCAAACGACCTGTCCAGCTCATGAGGACATATGGATGCACACGGTAGGGATCAGCTGCATAGCCACCAGAATCCTTGCCACTATTGGCAGCAAAGTCCACCCAGCGTTCTTCTTGATAGCGAGCAACTTCTTGACTGTATTCTTGACCCAAAGGTTCTACCGACTTCATGACCAAATCATAGGCATCATCAATGCTAACCTCTGGATTCAACGCACTATCCAAATCCAATTTCCAATCAGCAAAGGTCATCTTCTCAAGACCATTCACCTTGGCAACATGCTTGAGATATCTCTGAGCAACTGGCGCAAAGTCCTTCATGATGAGGTCAATCTGACGATCAAACATAGCACGATCTACTTCTTGCTCAGCTAAAAGATAGTCAAATACTGAGTCATATCCCTTCATATCTGCCAACAATTTCTCAGATTTGACCTGAGCAAGATAGGCTGCTGCAGCCGTATTTTGGTGCTTGCGTAGTCCTTCTGAGAAGGAACGGAAGGATTTCTCACGGACTTCAGCATCCTCGTGGTTTTGATAGAAGTTTTCATAGGTCACAAAACTGTTTTTGTAAGTCTTCCCATGGGCTTCAAAGTCAGCCATTTCAAAGTCGCCAGCTCGCATTTTAGTATAGATATCCTGTGGACTGTAGAAAACTTCACCCAGATTGGTCAAGGCCTTTTCCACATCCGCCCCAAGATAGTGGGCTTTTTTGATCTTAGCTTGACGAATGGCTGCCGTCAAATGTGGTAAGTCACCCAAACAGTCCAATACTTCCTCATCTGCCGCCACCAAGGCATCGTCAAAGAAGGTTAAGGTGACACTGGCATCTGTCTCAAAGTCCATTCCAGCTTGGGCGATATTGGCAAAATCTTCATTAGCATAGTCTGTCGTCTGAGGCATAAAGGCGTAATTACCGATATGACTCATCTGGATGTAGATTTGTTCCAATTCTGCAAAGGCCTTCTCGAAATCTTCAAAAGTATGAAGATTGCCCTTATAGTCACGACTAAATTGATTGATATCTTCACGCGCCTTCTCTATCGCACGCAAGAAGTCCTCACGGTCTTGGTATAGGGCTGTCAAATCCCAAAGTTCCTTTTCAGGAAATTCTGAACGGTGTTTTTGTTCCATCTTTTTCCTCTTATTTCTCTAATTCTAATAAAACACTAAGGGCCGATAAAGCGTAAAGTGGTGCTGTTTCTGCTCGCAAAATGCGAGGACCAAGTCCTGCCAAGACTGCTCCCTTAGCTTCAAAATTTTCGATTTCCGCAGGTGAGAGACCACCTTCTGGACCAAAGATAAAGAGCAGTTTAGCTCCCTTTTCTAACCCAGAAACAGCTTGGATGAGTGCAGCTGATTCTCCTTCTTTGGCTGACTCTTCATAGGCCACCACGATGCGGTCAAACTGGTCTAGCTGAGCTAGAAAATCTGCTTTATTCTCAAAAAGGGTAACACTTGGTACCAGATTGCGTTTGCTTTGCTCTGCTGCTCCAAGGGCGATTTTTTCTAGTTTCTCGACCTTTTTGCCCAATTTCTTACCATCCCACTTGGCGACTGACCAGTCTGCGGGAAAGGCCCAAATCTGACTGGCACCTAGTTCCGTCACCTTTTGAGTGATAAACTCCAACTTATCTCCCTTGGGAAAACCAGATGCGATGGTCACTTGGACTGGCAGTTCCACATTGTCAGTTAATTCTTCAACCAACTCAAACTGACGTGCTTCCACATTGACCACGCGCGCCAAACGCTTGATGCCATCATCAAATACTAAAGCGACCTCATCATCTTCTTTCAGGCGCATAACCTGAAACATGTGCTTGCTGGTCTCCTTGTCCTCGATGGTGACAGGTGAGACTACACTGCCCTTGACAAAATACTGTTGCATGCTAGCCTCCAATCACACCGGAGATATCCTTGGTCTTCTTGAAGACACAGGCATTCCACTCCCCTTGAATCATATGGGTTTCAAGGAAAAATCCAGCTGACTCAGCTGACTCACGCACCATGTCCCACTTGTCCTTGATAATCCCACTCATGATGAGGTAGCCTTCGTCCTTGACCAAGCGATAAGCATCCTCCGTCAGATGAATGAGGATATCCGCCAAGATATTGGCCACGATAACATCTGCCTCAATTTCCACTCCTTTAAGCAAATCGCCTGGGGCTACATGGATGTTTTCCATACCAGGATTGAGCTCAATATTTTCCTGAGCGACACGAACCGCCACATCATCCAAGTCATAGGCGAAAATCTCCTTGGCACCTAGGAGTGAGCTTGCAATAGAAAGAACACCTGAACCTGTCCCCACATCTAGCACTGTTTCGCCACCACGAAGAACCTGCTCCAAGGCAAAAAGACTCATCTTGGTTGTTGGGTGCGTTCCCGTTCCAAAGGCCATCCCTGGATCTAGCTTGATAATCTTTTCTCCCGCTGTTGCCTCATAGTCCGTCCATGACGGTACGATGGTTAGGTCATGGGTGATGCGTGCCGGTTCATAATACTTCTTCCAGTTGTCCGCCCAGTCTTCTTCAGCTAAGGCAGTCGTACCAATCCTGACTTCTCCTAAGTCCATAAAGTCCGTCAATTCTGAGAGACGAGTTTGCAAATCCGCCTCAACCACTGCCACATCAACCGTATCAGGATAGTAGGCTGTCACTACGATTTCTTCTTGCTGCTCTACCTCTGGGAAAATCTCACCAAAACGATCCACATTGCCCACATAGTCCATGCTATCTTCAATTGCTACCCCTTGGGCACCTAACTCAATCAAGAGGTTGGAAACCAACTCCTCTCCCTCACGCTTCACTGTAACTTTTAACTCTTGCCATGTTTCCATCATTAAGATACCAAGCCCGTAAAACACAAAGCCAAAATAGGAAACTCTCTGAAGACGTTTGTGTATATAAGAAGTTTATCTTTTTGGCACCGTGTTTAGGGCGGGTTCAGTTTAGAAATTTAACTGAACCATCCTTTCTATTTCTCTATCAATTTTTTCATGTAGACCATATCCATGCCTTCTTTTTCAGGCTCGATATGAGTTTGACGGTAGCCATTCTTCTCGTAGAAGGCAACCATTCCCGCATCCTGTAATACCGTACACAAATCCCATTGTGTGATGGTTGGAAATTCTTTTTCCAGTAAGCTTAAACCTTTAGATCCATACCCTTGTCCTTGATACTGAGGCAAAATCGCTGCCGTTCCCAACCAAGCATTCGTTAACTCGGCATTGGTCTGAACTCGTAAAAATCCGATGTTTTCTTCATCTTATTTTACAAAGTAGTAATAGCTATTGGGACGCTCGACTAATTTCCATTTGATTCGTTCGCGGTCCTCGAGATAAGGGTCATATTCATCATGGTATTTTTCATAAACAGCCTTAAAGCTGGCTCTCTGAATTGCAATAATAGTTTCTAAATCCTCTGCTCCCGCTCGAACAAGTGTTATCATAAACTTTCCTCCAAATAATCCCTCAATCTCCCCTGTAGCTGAGGCACTGCCTGTTTAGACTTCAAAAACTCCTCAATAGGCATCAATTTATAGCCTTGTCCTTCATCTCCGAAGATGATATTGTCAAATTGTTCTTGTCTTAGCTGACCAACCATAAATACCGATTGCTTGTCTTTAAAGATTACGCTAGGATAAATCTTGCTCCAAAGCAGACAGTCTTCATCTAAATGAATTCCCAATTCCTCATAAACTTCACGCGCTGCGCACTCGAAAGGGCTTTCGTTTCCTTCACGACCACCACCTGGCAACTCCCACATGTTGGGACAAGGGATATCGTCCTTGTCATCACGTAAGATGGTCAGTAGCTTATCTCCACAAAAGAGGGCAATTTTACAACCTGTGAAATCGAACTTTTTATTCAAGAATTCCATGATGTTTACTCTTTCCTATGATAACCACTAGACGCTGTAAAAGACCGAACTAGCCTTCTGCTATTTCCTTTTGACACTCTGCATCCCAGTACGCCTGCCATCTGCCATGTTTTTTAGCAAAATAAACCGTAAACTCATCATTGACATAATCTGCAACATAGCGAAGATTAGGCGGACTTTCCTCAAAACTTAATATCCAAGGATGAAAGTAAAAGGTTTTCTCCCACTTCTTCTGAGTATAGCCTAGATCCTTGGCATACTGAGGGATGGGTTGTTGCATCTCGCTTTCCAAATAGGACTGAATAGCATTATCAATACTATTTAAATCAGCTAATAGTTGCTGAAACTGCTCTTCTTCCTCCGTCTTAAAACCAACTAGAAATTCAAATTCCGCAAAATCTTCAGGAAATTCAATTTCTGTGATTTTCCCATCCTCAGCATAGCGTCCTTCCTCATTAACAAGGCGACGAGCTCCTGACTTCAATACTCGCTCGAAATCTAGATCCGCAAAGCGATTTCGGGGAAGAATATCAACTGACGGCTCAGTTTTAGCTGACCTTCTCCTGAAAAACTGTTTGACTTTTTCTAGCATAGTCTCCCCCTTCTCCTTGAACTCATTATTTAAAAATGTCCACTTAGAATCTTTTCTAATATCTCGGATAAGGGTAAAATTCTCCCTCTTCCAAGCCTGCTTTTCCTTCTTCAAAGACTTCTTGGTTCCATTCCATGACGAATTCTTCTGCTTCTGGGTCTTCCAAAAAGTCCATGAGAGCATCTAGTCCAACCTCGGCAGTATCCTTAAGAAATAGCGCAAAATAAGCCAAGAATTCACGAGAAAAACCTTTCTTAGGTAGGTAAGGGATAACTGTCAAATAGTCTTCCTCATTAACAGTTGACTTGGCAGGGTTGTAAAAAAGCACCGCTTCTTCAAATAGGATATCGTCTGACGACACCTCTCCGTCCTCATCCAGCATCTCCACTCCTGCAGCATTTTGTGCTTCTAGTAAAAAGCTCACTTCTACCGCATGATTGCGCTTATCCCAACTAATCTCATAATCAAAAGGAAAGTTCTTGTCCAACTCTTCTTGTAAAACATCTAAAAATCCGTATGTTGCCATTTTGTCCTCTTTCTATACGACTCTTTAATCGCCCCGAATACTCGGAAATATGCTAAAATAGATACTACCATATTACCACATTAGTATCAGAAAATCCATGTTAGAAAGGACTGCTATGCCAGACAATCTCGCGCTTCGTATGCGCCCCAAAACCATCGACCAGGTCATTGGTCAGGAGCATCTAGTTGGACCAGGCAAGATTATCCGCCGTATGGTGGAAGCCAATCGCCTATCCTCTATGATCCTCTACGGACCTCCAGGCATCGGAAAAACCAGTATCGCTTCAGCCATCGCTGGAACAACCAAGTATGCCTTTCGGACCTTCAATGCCACAGTTGATAGTAAAAAACGCCTCCAAGAAATCGCTGAGGAAGCTAAATTCTCAGGTGGCCTTGTACTGCTACTAGACGAGATTCATCGTCTTGACAAGACGAAACAAGACTTCCTCCTTCCTCTCTTAGAAAGTGGTCTAGTCATCATGATCGGGGCGACAACTGAAAATCCTTTCTTTTCTGTCACTCCAGCCATCCGAAGTCGTGTTCAGATTTTTGAGTTGGAACCCTTGTCTAACCAAGATGTCAAAGAGGCCATTCAAATCGCCCTGACTGACCCTGAACGAGGCTTTGATTTCCCTGTCGAGTTAGATGATGATGCCCTTGATTTTATCGCAACATCTACCAACGGAGACCTCCGTTCTGCCTTTAACTCACTGGACTTGGCAGTTCTCTCCACTCCAGAAAATAATGACGGTATCCGTCATATCACGCTGAATATCATGGAAAATAGTCTCCAGAGAAGCTATATCACTATGGACAAGGATGGAGACGGGCACTATGATGTTCTATCTGCCCTTCAAAAGTCTATTCGCGGATCAGATGTGGACGCTAGTCTCCACTATGCTGCTCGCTTGATAGAGGCCGGTGACCTTCCTAGCCTAGCTCGTCGTTTGACTGTGATTGCTTATGAAGATATCGGTTTGGCCAATCCCGAAGCCCAGATTCATACCGTGACTGCTCTGGATGCAGCACAGAGGATCGGTTTCCCCGAAGCCCGCATCCTCATTGCCAATGTTGTGATTGATTTGGCCCTTTCTCCAAAATCCAACTCAGCCTATGTAGCTATGGACAAGGCTCTGTCTGACCTTAAAACCTCAGGTCACCTACCAATCCCACGTCACCTGCGAGATGGCCACTATAGTGGTAGCAAGGAATTAGGCAATGCCCAAAACTACCTCTATCCACATAACTACCCAGGTCACTGGGTCAAACAAGAGTACTTGCCAGAAAAAATTCGCAACCATAGCTACTTCTCACCAGAAGATAGTGGAAAATACGAACGTGCCCTGGCTCAACGCAAGGAAACCATTGATAAATTACGAAACTTATGAAATCCTTTTCAAAATTTTTAATTTTCCCTTGATTTTTTTTGAAAAAGTGGTATCATATAATCATAGAAACGCTGTGGTGTACGACTTCACATTTAAGTGTTGACCGACTATTTTTTGTATTATTAGGGAAACAAAAGTCTTCTAACAGCATGTAGGCCGTCTCACACGGAAACAGCTTCAGTTAGAGCGAGTTGCCCACCTGCTTAATTGCGCGGGTTCAATACAAACCGTGAAGTTTCGGCACCAATACAGCTTTTTATTTGCCTCCTTAGCTCAGTTGGTAGAGCAGTAGACTCTTAATCTATGGGTCACAGGTTCGAGCCCTGTAGGGGGCATCTAAATCAACAGGAAAAAGCCTTGATTTATAAGGCTTTTTTGCTTGTCTATAACTGATTTGCCCCATCATTTGCCCCACATTTTTTTATGAGCAATCTTTCCAAACATCTCTGATTACGAAAAACAAAAAAGCTATCCTACCTTTGCAAATTTAGATAAGATAGCAGAATATTTTAATGCAACTCCAACTCAACTTTTTGGAACTAGTAAAGAGATTGAATTAGAAAAGAGTGTTCTTGAATCGAATGAATACTCTGATAAAGTAAGTGAGATCTTAAAGGCTGTCAAATACATCGAACATTTTCTAGAAACTGATGGACAGTACTTAGAGGATTTACTTTACTTAACAAGAGGCAACCAACTATACACAGAAGATGGAGATGAGTTGTATATTGATCCAACTTCTCAGAAAAGAACACTTCATAACCAATATGAACCTGGTTTTATTGAAGCAAGGGATAAATCTCCACTAGAACTCTTAATTGAAAATAAGGAATTGTTTGATAAATAGAAAAAGCGAGGATAACCTCGCTTCAGATTGAAGTTAAAATCTTTAGAAGACACTTTTATAAGGACTTTGTCTTCAATCTGTGAAAAGGAGTGAAAACTCCTTTTCTTTTTGTAAGTCAGACTGAAACTTCCAAATTGTTTATTTATTTTATTGACATTTTCTATAAAAATAAGTACAATAGTTTTATTAGAAAACTATACTATATAAGGGGTATTGAAATGAAATTTTCTAATCGTTTACTGCTATTCCTTGCAGGAGTTGTTTTTGTCCTTTTAGGACTTTTCCTATTTACAAACCCAGTAGCTAATCTTGTTGCTTACAGCTGGTGGATTTCATTTGGTTTACTGGTTTCTTCTATAGCAGCTATTTTAGGCTATTTCTCTGCACCAAAAGAGCTTCGCTCACCTGTTTATCTTTTCCAAGGATTTGTTAGTCTTCTCTTAGCTCTTTACCTCGTTGCTTATGGCTTTGTGACCCTGCCGGTCGTCATTCCGACCATTGTAGGAATTTGGTTAATTGTAGAAGCCATTATTGCTTTCTTTAAAGGCAATCGTCTAAGATTGATTTTCCCTATTATTGGTAGCAATATCATGTGGGTAGCCTTGCTTGAATTTTTACTAGGTCTAGTGATTCTGTTCAATCCAGTGGCTACAGGTGTCTTTGTCGTTTATGTCATTGCCTTTTCATTTTTAGTTACTGGCTTCACCTACATTATTGAGGCCTTTCGTAAATAGTCTAGTTGCTATTTCTATCGCATTCAAAAAAGCTGGGAAATCATATTCTCAGCTTTTTCGTCTCTTTAATTATCACTTTTTCGCATTCCATTCTGCGTAGAAATTTGTTTTTCCATTTTATTCTCCAATTTGATCTCGCACTGACATTTATTTATAACAAAACTATATATCTAGAATAGCATAATCATTAGGTATTATAGGTTTTCAAACAAAATACGAGTCATTCGTTTTTGCCCCACTTTTGCCCCATTTTTAAATCCTGACATTGAAAATACCTAAAAGTATTTCCCTAAAATCAGCTATATTTCAACATTTTTGTTTATTTTCAATATGAAAAGTTCTTACAAATCCATGTAGGGGGCATCTAAACAACAGGAAAAAGCCTTGATTTATAAGGCTTTTTTGCTTGTCATTTTGTTTTTTATACCAAATTTTGTACCAAAAAGTTTATATTCACAAAATAAACGAGTCTCATCCAAAGACTCGTTATTTATCTCACACTCGTTTTCGTCGAAAAAACCACCTCGAAGGTGGTTCCTTTCTATCAATCGTCCATCACTCCGCCTGTGAGTTGGTACATGAGATAAATGTGCTCCAGGACTTTGACTTTATCCATATGTTCCACATCTTTAAAGCCTCCTAATGCTAGTAAAGGAACAAAACCGAAACATTGGTTATATGACAAGGGACCATGTTTTAACACAGCCTGTCTATATAAATCCAGTTCAAAGTTATCAGTCACATATGAGTTATCTAAATACTGAAGAAAATATTTCAGGCTCTTGATAATAATGTCGCAGTCTTGAAGATTTTATTTTACAATACCAACAAATTCATTCTCTTCCCAAGTAATAATATCTCCAAAGGCTGTTACGAACAGCGGAAAAAGAAGTAAGGAACTATTCATAATAATAGCCGTAGCAAATCTTTGCATTTTTGTCTTATCTTTTTTAAGATAGTACTATTAAAAAAAGAAAAGGTGAAAATCATGGAAACATATACACTTGCAAATGGGGTTGCTATTCCTAAAATTGGTTTTGGAACTTGGCAAATTGCTGAAGGCGAAGAAGCCTATAACAGCGTTAGCTTCGCACTTAAGGCGGGTTACACACATATTGATACCGCACAAATTTACGGTAACGAGGTTTCCGTAGGTAAGGCGATTGCTGATAGTGATTTGGCACGTGAGGATATTTTCCTAACCACCAAACTTTGGAATGATAAGCACGATTACGAGTTGGCTAAGACTTCTATCGATGAGTCTCTCGAAAGACTTGGTGTGGATTATTTGGATCTTTTGCTTATCCATTGGCCTAATCCAAAGGCGCTTCGTGAGAATGATGCTTGGAAGGCTGGCAATGCGGGTGCATGGAAGGCTATGGAAGAAGCCTACAAAGAAGGTAAGGTGCGTGCTATCGGTGTGTCAAACTTTATGCAACATCACCTAGAAGCTCTTTTTGAAACAGCTAAAATTGTTCCACATGTCAATCAAATCCTCTTGGCTCCAGGTTGTGACCAAGAAGACTTAGTTGCCTATTGCCAAGAGCGCGATATCCTTCTTGAAGCCTATAGTCCACTAGGTACAGGTAGCATTTTTGGAAATGAAGATGTTGAAGTAGTGGCTGAACGTAACGGTAAATCTGTGGCACAAGTTGCTCTGCGTTGGAGCCTCCAAAAAGGTTTCTTGCCACTACCTAAGTCTGTGACACCTAAAAATGTAAAAGGTAACTTGGATATCTTCGACTTCGACTTATCAGAGGAAGATATGGCAGTCTTGGATAAGATTCAAGGCACCAAAACTCAGGATGATCCTGACACAGTTAATTTTTAATAGGATTTTAAGCAACCCATCAGGGTTGCTTTTTAGTGTGTTCCACATCTTTAAAGCCTCCTAATGCTAGTAAAGGAACAAAACCAAAACCGACAAGTAAATAACAAAAGAAGTCAAGATTTTGACAATTCGCGCCACATGAAATTATTTAAGCATATCCTTTTCTTTCATTACCATTTTCTGTTATAATGTATTGTATTTCTAAAGTAGAAAGGTATTAATATGACAACTCTTATTAAGCATAAACGTGTAGAATTTTCAGAACTATTTTATGACCTAGTGTTTGTTTTTGCAATTTCAAAAGCAACTACTTTAATTGACCATCTTCATAACGGTATTTTGACTTGGAATTCTTTCCTTGATTTTTTCATGGCTGTCTTGGTTCTCACCGATTCCTGGATGATTCAAACCATTTATACCAATCGCTATGGAAAGAACTCTTTATTTAACATGGTAATCATGTTTATCAAAATGGGAATTTTACTCTTTATAGCCAATATAATGGGACCTGATTGGCAACAATATTTTCATTATCTCTGTTGGGCTATTGGTACATTAACCCTTACCTTATTTTTTCAATATTTGGTTGAGTTTTTTAGAAAATCAACCGATGATGTTAATCGGGAAAGTATCAAAGGTTTTCTATGGATAACAGGGCTAGGAAGTTTAGGAGTCTATCTAGCAGCTCTTCTTCCTCTTCCTATTTACGTTAGAGTCTATATCTTCTTTGCTAGTATTCTGCTAACATTTATTATGCCAATTATCTTGCTTAGTAAAGATAAGCATTACCAGGTAAATCTCCCCCATTTAATCGAGCGCATCTCCCTTCTTGTCATTATTACGTTTGGAGAGATGATTATGGAGCTAGCTAACTTCTTTACAATCGAGAATTTCTCGATTTATTCGGTTCTTTATTTCATTATTATGCTTTCTCTGTTCCTATTTTATTTTGGTGAATTTGACCATGCTATTGATGAAAAATCTAATCAAAAGGGACTATTTCTAATTTACAGTCACTATCCTATTTTCATTGGACTTATTATGATGACTGTTTCGATGAGTTTTCTTCTGAATCCTGAAGCTAATCATCTCTTTGCAACCATCTTCTCTTATATCGGATTTGGCCTCTTCCAAGTTGCTGTCCTAGTAAATGGGCCCTGTAACAAACACTATCTTAGCTATTCGAAAAGTTACTACTGTGTCCAAGCGACACTCTATCTGGCTGCCTTGATTCTCTCTTTAATCTTTGCTTCTAATCCTATAATAGTAGTGAGTATAACAACCATTTTAGCTCTAGCTATAGCCACTCATTTTATTTATTTTTATGTGACACAGAATAAAAAATATTCCAAATCTAACTGGGGATTATTTTAATGAGTTTATAACATTAAAAAGCTTTGGGAACCAAGGCTTTTTTTTCATTAATTTGTTTTTCCATTTTATCCTCCAATTTGAGCTCGCACTGACATTTATTTATAACAAAACTATATATCTAGAATAGCATAATCATTAGGTATTATAGGTTTTCAAACAAAATACGAGTCATTAGTTTTTGCCCCACTTTTGCCCCATTTTAAAATCCTGACATTGAAAACACCTAAAAGTATTTCCCTAAAATCAGCTATATTTCAACATTTTTGTTTATTTTCAATATGAAAAGTTCTTACAAATTCATGTAGGGGGCATCTAAATCAACAGGAAAAAGCCTTAAAATCAAGGCTTTTTTTGCTGTCCAATAGCTTTTTATAGCAAATCATTATAAAGGTTTTCTAACCTTATCCAACTTATCATTTATTCTCAATCAATTGCTAGTAGTGTTTGATAAGGCCAACTGTTTTTTACAATAGAGAGCTAGTCTATAATTAACTAAACTATACTAATTTGTGCCCATATTACATGGCCAATCCGCATAGAGATTAAAATGGGCTATTATGAATTCATAAATTTTCGCAACGGAACAAGAGCAAGTCATTTAGAAATAAAAGAGAAGAGAATCTTTCACTCTCTTCTTAGTATATCTTATTAAATTCAGTCTTTCTCAATCTACCTGATTTTCCTTTGCAACGACAAATTCTTTAACCAATCGATAGATAACAGCAAATATCGGTGTAAAGAATATCATCCCAAGTAAGCCAAAGAGATTGCCTCCAATACTAGCAGCCGCAAGCGTGAAAATAGCTGGCAAACCAATAGACTGACCTACAACTCTAGGATAAATAAGGTTTCCTTCAATCAGCTGTATAACTTGATATAGAAGAAGAGAAAGTAAGGCTTGAGTAGGACTCACTGTGAAGATAAAAATCGCTCCCACAACACAAGCAATCATAGGCCCTACATAAGGAATGAACGATAGCACTCCTGCAAAGATACCTGTCATTACTCCATAGGGTATCCCAAACACGCTGTAACCAACCGCTATCATAACTCCTATGATAACTGCTTCAATCAGCTGACTCATCAAAAATTGGTCATAAGTCTCTAGTGCTACTTGTCCAATGTAAGTCAACTTTATCACCACCTTCTCTGGAAGAAAAACTTTTAGAAGTCGACTCGTCATCGCTGCCAAATGTTCCTTACTGGATAAAAATAAAAAGGTGAAGACTATAATCAAAAAGGCATTCATCAAACTTGAAAAAATATTGCCGATATTACTAGTCAGACCTGATAAAAAACCTATCAAAGCTTGGCTAATAGAACTAGATTGTCCCTGTATGCCTGATACGATAGTTGACAACATGTCTTTGGTTACAAATTCCGAGCTGCCTAGCAATTTCCCAAGTTGAGTAAGGACTGTTGAAAGGACTGTTCCCAGCTGACTAATAGTCTGGGCTAGGGTTGGCAGCACCAAAACCAAAAGAGCAATCACGATTAAGATAAGAGCTAGGAAAACAAGTACCATGGCAATCGGACGACGCAACTCTGCCTTTACCTTCAATTTAACTAAGTACTGTTCAATTTTTTTCATAGGAACATTAAGCACAAAAGCAATAACAGCACCATAAATCAAGGTTGATATTACATCAAAGAGAGAGATTGCTCCTGATATAAAGCTCGATGCATTCAGAATTACAAGAGCAACCAGCCCTATAAAAAGTATTAACGGGGTGTATTTTTTTACTAAGTTCATAAATTCTCCTTAATAAACATGTTTAGATACGACTATACTATTTGGTTTTTCAAACTCTCGATTAAGGTAGGCTTGGTAAGTTCCTGGAGCGATAAATCCTTTGGGTGAGAGGATATCGGTGCCAGCCTGACCGACTATGGTATCAGCCAAGAGCACACAGTTTGTAGATAAGACAAAGTAGGATTTAAACTTAGATTTGATAAATTTATAAAGTTCCCCATCTGTCTCATGTCTGATTTTATAAGCGTAGGTGTAGTCTTCCTTACCATCACCTGTCATGATTTTATCTGCACTTGGCTCCCATGGAATCGTCAGTTGTTTCAATTCAGCCAACTTTTTCTGAACTGCTTTTTCCATTTCAGGCGTCAAATCTATCCCATAACCAAAAAGCGTTTTTTGACTCTCACGTTTACATAGGTCAATGTACTTGTCACGATCACAGAAATATAAGACACCATCTCCTACCATGCCAAATAAGGTCTCAGAAGACGGATCATAGTTGCCATAAGAAATAACACGGCCTTGATAGCAGATATCCACATGACCAATTGCCGAAAACAGAGAGGTCTCAGCTGTATGAACAAAAATTTCAAGCTCCGCTGTCTTACCAGACTTCACCATTCCAAGATGGATATCCTCTCTCTCATCAGCATTTTCCTGCATGAATTTGTTGATTTTTGCTAAAGTTCTTGCAGGGATGAGAGCGGCTAGGACAATAGGTAAGCTAATTCTAATGCGACGTTTGAGATGGTTTTTCCCAATTTCCTCCTCAAACAAGAAACCATCACGGATATTGGACACACCATAAAGGAAAAAATAAGCCCCTAATACAAAGAGTTGAAAGACAGAATTTCCTGTAGAGGACAAAAGACTAGTCCCACCAAGAAAAACTAGTACGAGTCCATCTAGTAAGAGACGAAAACGAGGTCGAATTTTGTTTTTGCGGTAGAGAACATAGGTGACAAGGTTAATACTAGCATGAAAAATCTGATAAACTCCAATCACAAGAGCCAAAATATAAATCGGCACATCCGTCGCAAGATTGGAGCCAAGCAAATATCCCAGCACTAACAATTTAACCAGTGCAACTCCCAAGGTGTCCGTTGACTGACTTTTTTTGAAAATACGTAATACTAAATCTAAGACCGTTGCTATCCAAGCTAAAAACAGAACCAGTCGAATAACCTTTACTGGCAACCAAGTCCCCGTGACCATCAAGATGAGACCTAGCAGAACAAACAAGAAACCCTGAACAAGTAATTTCTTACCTGTCAGACCTAAAGAAAGAATTTTTTCCATAAAAGACCTTTCAAAAATAATAATTAAGCCCTTTGATCAAATTGACTGGTAAATAGCTGACGGCACAAACAGCCTGTGCCAGCAAGACATGGCGACTGACTGTAGCAATGTCACCATCTTGTCTTTTGCACTTCTGAAATTTGTTTTATTGAGTCGAAATCAGAGCTTTTAAAAACTAGCTAAACTTGAAAGCTAACCATAATTGCTAGATAAAAAAGGTGCAACCAATCCTTCTTGTAAAGGTAGGAAAGAATTATATCCATTCCATTAATTATTTATATATTACCTATTGTGACACAATACTCACTATAATTCAACTTTTTACTTATTTCAATAGTTTTGATTATTTTCAACATGAAAACTCTTCAAAAATTATGCAGGGGCATCTAAACAACAGGAAAAAGTCTTGGAATCAAGGCTTTTTTACTTGTCAAATCAATCTCATCCATACTTTTCACCACTCAAAAAGCGAGCCGTCGATTTGGCTCATTTTTTCTTTTTTCATTCTTAATTTCGGTAAAAATGACTATCTTTGTCGCTTGGTGATTGGCCGATTGCCAAGACGTCTTGGCTGCCATCCGTACCTGTCAATTCATTTGCTACACCTGCTGGTGTAAAGATAAGGCGTGCACCTTCTCCACCATCGACAAGATGGATTCCTGTTGAGTAGTAGCCATCTTTTTCCTCTACTTGGCCCATTTCATACTGGAAGGTTCCTTTTGAACTTTGAATGGTCACGATTCCATCAGCTGTGACTGTAGCAGTTGTTCCAGCATAGTTTTCCCATGTTCCAAGAAATTTTGCGTAAGCTTCTGGCGACTTTTTCTTCTCTTCCTTCTTATCCGTTTGAGTGCTTGCGGAACTTGATGGACTCGTTTCAGACTTCGGCTCCTCTTTTTGACTAGCTTCTGTTTTACTTGATGACTCCTTAGTTACTTTAGAGGAAGAAGCCTCTTTGCTTGAAGATGCTGTAGTTTTTTCAGTATTTCCTCCACAAGCAGCAAGTGTCACCACAGCCAACAAGGCAAGAGCTGAAAGACTGGTGTAGCTCAATGTTTTTTTCATGATAATCTCCTTTTAAAATGATGACCCAGTTTAGTCTGAGTCTAAAATGGCTAGTCCGAAATTACATATATTTTTGACGGCCAAGCCCTAGTCTTCAGTGTATCATTTATTTGTCTATAATTCAATAGTTATTTTGGTAACTTTGTGTAAGATCAAGCAAAAAACTGATCCAAGAATGAATCAGTCTCTCTTTATATCTTCTTTGATTTTTCAAAAGCTTTAATAGATAAACATGGCATCGCCAAAGCTAAAGAAACGGTATTTTTGGTCGATAGCATGTTGGTAGGCTTCTAAGACCAATTCACGGCCTGCAAAGGCAGAAACGAGCATGACCAAGGTAGACTTAGGCAAATGGAAATTCGTAGAAAAAGCATCCACAACCTTCCAGTCATAGCCTGGTTTGATAAAGATATTGGTCCAGCCAGAGTCTGCTTGGATTTGCCCATCAAACTTGCTTCCGATGGTTTCTAGTGTACGGATAGAGGTTGTTCCAACCGCAATGACACGACCCCCATTTTCTTTGACCTGTCGCAAGGTCGCAGCAGCTTCTTCAGACAATTGATAAAACTCTGAGTGCATCTCGTGCTCATCCAGATTATCTACGGAAACAGGTCTAAAGGTCCCAAGTCCAACGTGCAAGGTCAGGTAGACTAGGTGAACCCCTTTTTGCTGGATTTCTTCCAGTAATTCCTTGGTAAAATGCAGGCCTGCAGTTGGGGCAGCCGCTGAGCCGCTCTCCTTGGCATAGACTGTCTGGTAACGTTCACGGTCATCCAACTTTTCATGGATATAAGGAGGCAGTGGCATTTCTCCAAGACTTTCAAGTACTTCTAGGAAAATTCCTTCATATTCAAAACGCACAATACGGCCACCATGGGTCAATTCCTCAGTCACAACTGCGCTTAGCCGACCATCGCCAAAGACAACTCTAGCTCCGACCTTGAGACGTTTAGCAGGTTTTGCCAAGACTTCCCATTCGTCTCCTGCTGTATTTTTCAAGAGCAAGAGTTCAACATGGCCCCCTGTTTCTTCCTTTTGACCATGAAGTCGCGCTGGTAGTACGCGGGTGTCATTCATAACCAGGGCATCACCTGGCTCTAGCATTTCAATAATAGAGTGAAAATGGCGATCTTGAAATTCCCCTGTTTTGCGATTGACTATCAAGAGTTTAGAGGCATCGCGCTTTTCCAGAGGTGTTTGTGCAATCAACTCCTCAGGCAAGTGAAAATCAAAATCATTGGTATTCATTGTAGTCATATTTCCTTTTCTTTTCTAATGTACTTACGATTAGCTATCAAAACGAACTTCTTCAAGCAAATACTCGATGAAGCGTTCACCCATCTTAGATAAGCTAGTTTTCTCATGCTGGATATAAACCAGCTCAATCGGATCATCAATATCAAGTGGAATCGAAACAATATTGTCTCCATTGAGGTTACTATTAAGGATACCAGTCGCGATGGTATAGCCGTCCAAACCAATCAAGAGATTGAACAAGGTCGCACGGTCACTAACAACGATGGATTTCTTGTGGTGTTCCTGAGACAAAATCTCCTCTGAGAAATAGAAGGAATTATGGGTTCCTTGATCATAGCTCAAGTAAGGGAAGTCTTCTAGGTCTGCCAACTGCACCTTGTCTTTTTTAGCAAGAGGATTGGTCTTGCTGACAAAGATATGAGGTTGGGCTGTAAAGAGATGGTGAGCAACTAGATGGTTATCATCCAACATCTTAGAAAGGACATCACGGTTATAGCTATTTAAAAAGAGGACTCCGACTTCACTACGGAAGTTCTTGACGTCGTCGATGATTTCCCAGGTTCTGGTTTCACGCAAAAAAAGCTCGTACTTTTCCATATCGCTCTTCTTGAGCAAGGAAACAAAGGCATTGACTACGAAGGCATAGTGTTGCGAAGACACACTAAAAAGCTCGCGATGAGCGATGGGATTTTTATAACGTTCTTCTAGAAGTTGGGTTTGCTCGACAACCTGACGGGCATAGGATAAAAATTCCATCCCATCACGTGTGAGGGTAATTCCCTTGGGATTTCGAATAAAAATCTCAATCCCCATCTCATTTTCTAGGTCACGAACTGCATTTGACAGACTAGGTTGCGTAATGAAGAGTTGCTTGGCAGCTTCATTCATGGAACCAGTCTCTACAATTTTGATAATATAGTGTAATTGTTGAATTCTCATGCTTTTATTGTACCATACTTGAGGCAATATAAAAAGAACCAGTCACTGAAAGCTCTGTGGCTAAGCTTAGATGAGTGCTTTCAAAGGACTTTATCTAGCGACCTAAAAAGAGAGAGTGGGACAGAAATCGGTAATTCGTTAGAATTCGATTTCTGTCCCACCTCCGCACAGTTGAGTAGGGCTGTAAAAGCTGATGAAATCAGCGTAGTAGAGGCCACTCAACCACTGCGTCTTGATCGACAATCCAAAGACAATTGAGAGGCTAGGACTTTTGTCCCAGCCTCTCTCTTATTCTTTAGAATTAATCTGCCTTCTAAAGCGAAACTTAGCTTCCTCTTTCCCAGAAGATGGCTAGCAAAATCATGGCACCGAGAACTGATGGGATAATGGCTGTACCGTTTAGGCNCTCTTATTCTTTAGAATTAATCTGCCTTCTAAAGCGAAACTTAGCTTCCTCTTTCCCAGAAGATGGCTAGCAAAATCATGGCACCGAGAACTGATGGGATAATGGCTGTACCGTTTAGGCTTGGTCCCCAAAAACCAAAGAGTAATTGTCCTAAAAAGGCACCAATCCAGCCCAGGAACATTTTTCCGAAGCATCCCATACGTTCTCCACGATTGGTGATAGCTCCTGCTAGTAGTCCGATTAAAAGACCAACAAACATACTTCCAAGCATAGATTCTCCTTAAATTGCCCAATCTCCATTGCGGAAGAGAGGTACGCGTGTCCCATCCTCACGGATACCATCGATATCCATTTGGTTAGAACCAATCATAAAGTCAACGTGAACATCTGAACGGTTAAGTCCTGCAGCTTCAAGTTCTTCTTCGCTCATCTCTGCTCCACCAACAACGCTAGTTGCATAGGCTGCACCGATAGCCAAGTGGTTAGAAGCATTTTCGTCGAAAAGAGTGTTAAAGAAGGTAATCCCTGACTGAGAAATTGGACTTGGATCTGGTACCAAGGCACACTCACCCAAGGCACGCGCACCAGTATTCTTAAAGACAAGGTCCTTCATAACCTGGTCACCCTTTTCAGCTGTGATATCAACGATTTGACCATTTTCAAAGGTCACCTTGATACCTTCGATGATATTTCCATTGTAGCTAAGAGGTTTTGTAGACGTTACATAACCATCTGCGCGACGGAAGTCAGGAGCTGTAAAGACTTCTTCTGTTGGCATATTTGGCAAGAATCCTTCACCTTGAGCATTGATCGCTCCGGCAGATTCCCAAACGTGATTCTTAGGCAAGCCAAGTGTCAAATCAGTTCCAGGCGCTGTATAGTGAAGGGCTGAGAATTGTTCTTTGTTGAGCATCTCCGCCTTGCTCTTCAAGATAGCTGCATGTTCTTCCCAAGCCTTAACTGGATCTTCTTCGTAGATACGGCAAGTCTTGAAGATTTGGTCCCAAAGGAGGTCTACTGCTTCTTCATCGCTTGCTGCATTTGGAAAGACCTTCTTAGCCCACTCAAGTCCAGCTGCGGCAGCTACAGTCCAGCTAACCTTATTAGATTGAGTTGCGATACGCATTGGTTTCATGGCAATTCCCATAGCTTTGGCAGAAGCTGAAAGTTTTTCTGCATCAACTCCGTTCAAGGCACCTGGGTCAGAAGAACGAACACCGAGACGACTCGCTTTGTTTTCAAGAAGGTAATTCATCTCAGCAATCTTGTATTCTGGTACATTGTCCAAACGCTCTAGTGGCGCGTGAAGGAATTTCTCACGATTTACAAAGTCGTCAGCCCACTGCACAATGACTTCGTGTGCACCAAGTGCATAAGCCTCTTTAACAATTAAATGCGCCAACTCGCGTTGTTCCACATCGATAGAGAGAGCCAGAGTGTGACCAGGTTGCACGTTCACTCCATTAGCAACCAATAACTTAGCATATTTTTCTAGATTTTCTTTAAAATTTGGTAAAACCATTCTGTTTTCTCTTTTCTATTTTATTTTTCTTTCAAAGCAGAAAATAATCCTGCCAAAGCAATAGCACCTGACAAGAGTGCTGTCGATAGAAGAATTGTCTGATCAGCAAGCTCTAACTGATATTCAAAAACCTTTTGAGCAGGCTTGTCTTCCGCAAAAATTCTGAGTTTCATCAAATGTCCTTTCTTATTCCTCATGCACTCCTAGGTAGAGGCGTCGTGCCTCTGGACTGTTAGTGAGGATATCTACATAGGTTTCATAGTCATCAAGCAGGGGCTTTCCCAAAGAGATATCTTGTTCTGGATTTATATTTTTCCCATAAAGATAGCAAAGGTAGAGACGCTCATTGAGTGTTGGAAATACTTCAATGGACATGTGTTCAGCCTGACCTACTCGTTCCCAATCCTGTTCTTTGATATCTGGTATGATATAAGCTTGGAAGAGGCCCATAAGTGGATTATCCTCCGGTTGACCACTGTCCTTATCCGCTAGAACTAAAGAACAGCGTCGACCAAAACCAGCTACTTGGCGCTCCCGTCCCTTTACCGAAACAGTAATAGGATGCCCTCCAATATGGCTATAGATCCATTCTTTGGGTAGTTCATAATCTAACAGGGGGTTAACTTCTTTTACAATCGCTACAGGACTATAGCGTAGAAACTGACGAGTAACTGCTTTACAAAAAAGGATATCCTCCTCTTTCAAGGTCACTCCCTTCCAGTTATTTTCTTCGTTAAAATGGTTGAAAAATACCAGATAGGGATCACGCACCATTTGTGCTAATACGTAAACGCCATTTCGCAAGCGTATGGAAATAACTTTCCCTGGTTTCCAAGGTGTTGCTCTTTTTTTATTTAGCATTATTAGCCAACCTCAAATCTACACAAGACATTGCAAACTATTAAAACAAATCATCAAACAGACTCAACTGATTATCCTCTGGCATATTGCCGAGAATTCTCATTTCATCCATCTTTTCAACTAAAGTTGAGGAAAGTCCACCACGCTTGCGTAGTTCGGTTTTAGAGAGGAATTCTCCTTCTTGACGAGCTCGTACCAATTGCTTAGCAACGTTCTCTCCTAGACCATCCATAGCGACAAATGGTGGGATGAGGGTGTCCCCATCGATGATGAATTCAGTTGCATCACTACGATAGAGGTCTAACTTCCCAAATTTAAAACCACGTTCCCACATCTCATTGACGATTTCAAGTGTTGTGTAAAGGTCAATTTCTACGTTGGAAGCTTCATTGTTCTTCCGCTTTTCAGCAATTTCTTGCATCTTGCGTTTGATGGCATCCAAGCCTGCACCCATGGTCTTGATATCAAAGGCCTTAGCACGGATGGAGAAGTAAGCACAGTAGTAATAAATCGGATGGTGAACCTTGAAGTAGGCTACACGCAAGGCCATCATAACGTAGGCTGCCGCATGGGCTTTAGGGAACATGTACTTGATTTTTCCACAAGATTCGATATACCACTCAGGTACATTGTTAGCCTTCATAGCCTCTATATAACCATTGCGCTCTTCTTCTGAGATTTTGAGCCACAATCCCTTACGCACGCGCTCCATGATGGTAAAGGCCATCTTGGGATCTAAACCAGCGTGCATGAGGTAAACCATGATATCATCCCGACATCCGATAACGGTTGATAGGTCAGCAATTCCTGCCTTAATCAAGTCCTGAGCATTTCCTAACCATACGTCGGTACCGTGGGACAATCCAGACAGCTGAAGCAACTCCGCAAAAGTCGTCGGATGGGTTTCATCCACCATGCCTCGAACAAAATTGGTTCCAAACTCTGGAATACCAAGCATACCAGTTGAAGTCCCGATTTGCTCAGGGGTTACTCCTAGGATATCTGTACCTGAGAAGAGGGCCATGACACCAGGATCATCCATTGGGATATCATTTGGATCAATGCCTGACAAGTCCTGGAGTTTCCGAATCATGGTTGGATCATCATGTCCAAGAACATCGAGCTTGAGGACGTTCTCGTCGATATCGTGGAAGTTAAAGTGAGTGGTCTGCCATTCAGCAGTGACATCATCTGCAGGGTACTGCACTGGAGTAAAGTCATAGACGTCCATATAGTTTGGAATAACAACGATTCCTCCTGGGTGTTGACCGGTCGTCCGTTTGACACCGGCAGCTCCTTGGGCTAGGCGCTCCACTTCAGCTTCTCGGTAGAATTTGCCATAATCACGCTCGTAACCCTTGACAAATCCATAGGCTGTTTTAGCAGCCACCGTACCAACCGTTCCTGCACGGAAGGCATACTCTTCCCCAAAGATATCACGCACATCCAAGTGGGCGCTCGGTTGATCTTCACCTGAGAAGTTCAAATCGATATCAGGTACCTTATCCCCATCAAAACCAAGGAAGGTCTCGAAAGGAATGTCCTGTCCATTCTTGCTGAGCTTGTTGCCACAGTTTGGACAGTCTTTATCTGGCATATCAAAGCCTGAACCGTAGGAACCATCCGTGATAAACTCACTATACTGACACTGACCACAGACATAGTGAGGAGAGAGAGGGTTAACCTCGGTAATCCCAATCATGGTCGCAACAAAACTGGATCCAACAGACCCCCGTGAACCAACCAAGTAGCCTCGTTCATTGGAACGGTGCACTAGCATTTGCGAAGCTAGATAAATCACGGCAAAACCATTCCCTAGGATAGAAGTCAATTCCTTTTCAATCCGCAAATCAACGATATCTGGCAGTGGATTTCCATATATTTCAAAAGCTTTTTTATAGGTTAATTCGGCAACGGTTTCTTCGGCTTGGTCAATGAAAGGTGTATACAAATCACTTTTAACGACCTCAACAGGCTCAAAGATTTCTGCTAGGGCATTGGTATTTTCAATGACAATCTTACGAGCCAAATCTTCCCCTAGAAAGGCAAATTCATCCAACATTTCATTAGTTGTTCTAAAATGTGCCTTTGGTAGCGGAGCTGGTTGGGCAGCTTCTCCATGGCCGATAGTTCGGTTAATCATAGCCCCCTGACCTAGACTTCGGACGATGATTTCTCGATAAATTTCATCCTCAGGTTCGAGATAGTGGACATTTCCTGTCGCAAGAACCGGCTTGCCGAGGCGATCTCCAACCTCTATCAAACTCTTGATAATGGTGTGGAGCTCCTCCATGTCCTTGACCTGCTCTTTGGCAATCAGAGGTGCATAGATAGCCGGAGGCATCACCTCGATAAAGTCATAGTATTTAGCAACTTCGACCGCTGCATCTACACCTTGTGATACAACTGCATCAAAGACTTCCCCTTCTGTACAAGCGGAGCCCAAGATTAAGCCTTCTCGATGGGCATCCAGTACCGTACGTGGAATTCGTGGTACTCCTTCAAAATACTGAGTATTTGAGAGAGAAACCAGCTTAAAGATATTTTTCAAGCCCACTTGATTTTTCACATAAATGGTCGCATGCTTGACTCGAGCTTTTTTATAAGAATCTGGACTGATTAAATCAAGGTTTAATCGTGCCAAATCTGTCACACCGTGTTTTTCTGCTACTTCCTTAATAAAGATAAAGAGCAAACGGCCAGTTGCTTCCGCATCGTAGTTGGCCATGTGGTGGTGTTCTAGGGCAACACCAAAACGCTTAGTCAAAGGTCCTAGACCATGGCGTTTATACTCAGGATAGAGATTTCTAGCGAACTCTAGCGTGTCGATGACAGGTTGACTAATTTTTGGTAGACCGTGACGCTCATAGTTGGCATTCATAAAGCCAACGTCAAAGCTTGCATTATGGGCGACAAGAACTGTATCTTTACAGAATTCTTGGAATTCTTTCAGAACTTGAACCAAGGGTTTAGCATTTTTTACATGGTCATCAGTAATCCCAGTCAATTCAGTTGTAAAAGCTGACAAGGGATGCCCTGGATTGATAAATTCATCAAACTCAGCGATGATATTCCCCTTATACATCTTGGAAGCCGCAACTTGAATCAAATCATTATAAATAGCTGAAAGTCCTGTCGTTTCCACGTCGAAGACCACATAAGTCGCTTCAGACAAATTCATCTCAACTTCGTTATAAACGATAGGAACACGGTCCTCAACGATATTGGCTTCCATACCATAGATAAGTTGGATACCAGCTTTTTTGGCAGCCTTGTACCCATGAGGGAAGGACTGAACATTGCCATGGTCCGTGATAGCTACTGCTTTGTGACCCCATTTGGCAGCTGTCGCAACGATTTCTTCGACCTCAGGCAAAGCATCCATGGTCGACATGTTGGTATGGGCATGAAACTCAACGCGACGCTCACCTTCTGGCATCAAGTCTTTCCGTTCATAATGAACCACTTCCTGCACATCTTGCACATTCATGGTCAGGTCTCGTGTGAAATTATTCATCTCAACATTCCCACGAACACGGAGCCAGGAATTTTTCTTGATCATGTCAAATTTTTGGGCTTCTTCTTCATTTTTAACCCATTTTTGCATGGAGAAGCTAGATGTATAGTCCGTCATCTTGAAATTAATTAAGACACGACCTGTTCTAGTCACCTTCTGCTCGACATCAAAGACAACTCCTTCAAAAACCAGACGATTTTCCTCAGTATTAACCTCAATCATAGGAGTAATCTCTGCCTTGTCTAGTTTTGGCTTGGCAGCTGCTTTCTTAGCTTGGAAATCAAAGACAGGCTTATCCTCAACTGGAGGAGGCGGCGCCATCTGTTCCAATTGTTCCATAGCCCGAAGTGTTTCTTCATTAGCAGCTTGGATAATCATTTGATTTTCCGTCTGAAAAGCCTCTTGCTCTTCCCTCGTGAGTTCTTCATTTTTTTCTAAAATGCAGGATAATTTAGGAAAGCCAAAAAGTTCCAACTGTTTGCTAAGATTTGGCAGATGATTTTTTCTAAAATGTTCTGTATCTGCCGCTTCAGAAGCTTCAATAATCAACTGGTCATTTTCAAAGCGAACCTGAAAATTCTGATATATAGAACGAAAACCTTGACTAGCGCAAGGACCATCCGAAAAAGCCTCTCGATAGTAGGCTTGTAAAAGTTCTCTAGAAAATTCCTGATTTCTCGTTTTTATCTCAAAACTAGCCTGATTTCCCGTTTTTGAGAATTCTTCTTTCAAGCCTCTTTTCAACTCTAGAAAAAGTTCAAAAGGCAAGATATTTTCAAAAACAAAATGAAACTCCCAAACTTTGCTTCGTTTATGAACAATAACTTGTTCTATTTCAGCCTGAGAGAAGGCCTCATGATTTCTCATTTCAGCGGGTATTCCCAACTGATTCATTAAAATTTCAAAAGTGGTTGACATCCATTTTCCTCACAATATACTCCTTCTATTTTACCATATTTGAGGCACTTTTACCTATTTCTACCAAACAGAAAAAGAAGCCACAAAGTGACTTCTTTTAAAGTGACGGTGAATTATTCGGCTCTATAATATTTGTAGTGGGTAAATCCCCTATAGATATTATG